>NZ_JBFUIN010001136.1:0-769 GCF_056401855.1 Bacillus sp. P4_D3 | reverse complement strand
CTAATAGGTAGTTGATCATTTTAACTGGTTCGTATTATACAGTATGTGTATCTCCCTTTTTTGAGCATGTCTTCATAAAAATTAGTAAAAGCACTCTATTGAGAGTGCTTTAAAATGGGTACCAGAAACTTTGGAATACATTCAGCTTTAAGTAAACTGCAATAATCAAAATGATAATACCAACAAAAAGTGTAATGTAATCCTCCTTTTGTGCGTCCTTTGCATAGTACCACGTTCGTTTATCTTTCTTTCCAAACCCTCTTAAATCCATTGCATTTGAAACAGTATCAATTCTTTCTAATGAATGAATAATAAGTGGCCAAAAAATTAAAACACGGTTTTTCATACGAATCCACAAACTCGCTTCTCCTTTTTCAAAAGGTACGCCTCTTGCTTCCTGTGCGTGTCTAATGATAATATATTCGGATTGAATACTTGGTATATAACGCAGTGCAATATTTATTGCATATGTAACTTTATAAGGAACAGCAAATTTATTTAAGCTGCTTACAAATTCACTTGGATGAGTTGTATAAATAAAAAGAAGTGTAAATGGTAATAACGTAAAATATTTCAATGAAAGTGTAGCGGCATAAAATAAAGTTTCATATGTAATTGTTGCATAACCTATATGAAAAAAAGAGGTATACGTTCCTGTTAATTCTGATCCATATGCTGGAGTAATAACAAGAATCATAACAGAATTTAATAAACTAAATGTAAATATAACGCTGAAAATAACTATAATTTTACGCAATTGAATTTTTGC
>NZ_JBFUIN010001135.1:0-769 GCF_056401855.1 Bacillus sp. P4_D3 | reverse complement strand
ATCTGCAAGAGAGCCCCCTACTCCATTAATGAATGGAACAACAACCTTCTCCCCTTCTTTACTCGCTTTAACCGTACTCCCTTTTCCACCTGAACAACCCGCAAGTGCACTAACAAACAATGTTATAACTGTTAGAAGCATGAATAGTTTTTTCATCCCACAACTCTCMTTTAATATTTACTTACCCCTTTATTCCTGAATCAGTAACACCAGATAAGAACCATTTTTGTAGAATTAAAAATACGATTAAGAGCGGCACTGTTGCGATTGTACTTGCAACCATAATGTGTGACCAATCTCGTCCTAAAGAACTATTAATGAAATAATCAGCAATTCCATTCGTAATTAGTTTTTGTGTATTATCTTTCAAAATAAGAGCTGGCCAAATGTAATTATTATAGTTACCAATAAATGTGACCAATCCTAGAGTTACAAATGATGATCGTGTCATTGGAAAAATAATCTTCCAAAGAATTCGCCAATCACTCGCTCCATCAATTTTGGCTGCTTCTACTATTTCAAAACCAACTTTGTGGAACGTTTGTTYTAAATAGAAAATACCGAATACGCTAACAGCCATAGAAATCATGTATCCAAAATGTGAATCAAGCAAACCAAACTTCCCTAACATTACATATACAGGAACATACGATACAGCTCCAGGGATCATATAGGTTGCCATCACAACACTAAACGTAATATTCTTGCCTTTAAACTTATAAAATGCCAACATATAAGCAAAAAGTGCTGACGAAACAAGTACATATAT
>NZ_JBFUIN010001134.1:0-772 GCF_056401855.1 Bacillus sp. P4_D3 | reverse complement strand
TGTAAACAAAGTTCATAATACATGCCCCGTTATCCTGAATTTCAATCCCATATGTATTATACATTATAAAAGTACAAGTTTTACATGTACTTTTATAATGTATGTAGTTTTTATAGCTTTTCAGCGTTATAGACTTTTAACCATGCATTATTAAACTCTTCCATTGACGCATAGCGCTCACTACGAATTTCATTTACAGCACGGTATGCTACTTCATATAAGCCTTCACTAGCTTCCCATTTCATAAAGGAACGATCTTGCCCGCCACCTAATAGTGCGAAAGCTATAGCCCCCATATTAAATACATTAGTTTTCCCGTCTATTATAGCATTAAGTTGAAACTCTTCAGGTGACATAAAACGAGATGATCCCCACAGTCTTCCCATCTTATTTACATACGGTTTGTTACTGTATAAATCAATATCACAAATTTTTGTTTCATTAGTTTTAAAGTTGTACAAAATACTACCGTCATAAAAATCAATAGCTACATAGTTGTTGTGTTCAACGTAAGTATGGAAATTAAAAATAGAATTTAATGAAATTAGCCTATTTTTAACGGATAATCTCTTATATTTATAAAATGGTGAATTAGGATCATTGTATTTTGCTGGGGGTGGGAAACTCCAGTGCGGGTGAAGACATTCACCGTCAAACCAATCAAAAATTAAAACATATCCATGTTGTAAAGGGTAGTGATCAATTAAATTTATAAGAGAAACGTGTTTTAATTCATTGTATATAGTAACTGAGTTTTTTATTCTTTTTATAG
>NZ_JBFUIN010001133.1:0-773 GCF_056401855.1 Bacillus sp. P4_D3 | reverse complement strand
CAAGATAACTTGTCATGTTTTTTAATCTTCTTAATGTATCTTTTTGAGACTCCTGGTTAGTAGTATCAACATTAGTAGATAAAGTTGTAATACTATTTTTTATTAGATTCAAATCTTCTTTATAGCGTTTCATTAGATCAAGTTCTACATCTACTTGATTTGCAAACGTATGTAAATCATTTTGCATAAGAAGAAGCATTGATTTTTGTAAATCTGCTATTGATAGTTTCGTTGTTAAATCATATAACTTTTGGTTTTGTTTCTCTAAATCATCTAAATGTGCTCGCTGTTCTGCTGTTAGTTTATTCATTTCAGCGAAGGCACCAAATGTTTTCTTGATTTTTTCAGTGTCAATGGCTTTCATCAGGTCATACTCTTGCGTTTTTGCGGCTGCAGCTGCAGCTATTTCACCTTGTTTGCTTTTCTCAATTGCTTCACGAGCTGCTTTTTTCGCTGATTCAATCTCTAAAGCAGTTTTACCCTTTTCTTTCGCTTCTTGCTCTGCTTTTGTCTCTGCTTCTAAAATAGTGTTAT
The DNA here is from genome assembly GCF_056401855.1 of Bacillus sp. P4_D3. Classification (NCBI taxonomy): domain Bacteria; kingdom Bacillati; phylum Bacillota; class Bacilli; order Caryophanales; family Bacillaceae; genus Bacillus; species Bacillus sp. P4_D3. Next base: position 239 of record NZ_JBFUIN010001133.1, on the reverse strand, counting down.
TAATTTCTTTTCCTTTGTTATACGCTGCCAACCCTGCTTGAGCAACCGGTTCAATGATTTCTTTTGAAAGACTATAGACTTCTTTGAATATAACAAATCCTTGTTCATTTAAAGCTCCTGGTACCAATGCTATTTGTTGTAAATCATTCTGAATTTCTTTTTTTGTATTTATTAATTCATTTTTTAGCTGGTCTATTTTCCCTGTTCCATCTGAACTTAGTACATCCTGTGCTTTTGTC
>NZ_JBFUIN010001132.1:0-773 GCF_056401855.1 Bacillus sp. P4_D3 | reverse complement strand
ATCATCCGCCGATACTTTTTCTTTAGAATTTTTCCTTTCAACCTCTTTACTCCGCTCTTCCCAAATCGTTAAACCTTCCATTCCTACTTTTTTAGGATCAAAAACAGGATCTTTTCCTTCTTTTTTCTRCGTTTCATAATCTTTTAACACTTTTAATGCAGTTTTGCTTAACAATAGGATTGCTATAAGGTTTAACCATGCCATACTACCAATTCCTAAATCTCCGAGGTTCCATAAAAACGAAGCTGATTCTACACTACCGATGTATACCATAATTAAAAATCCAATTTTTAATACTGGTTTTAACCAGCTATATTTGAGCCCACCATCTAAATAAGTAAGCGTCGTTTCAGCGATATAGTAGTAAGCGAGTAAAGTTGTAAATGCGAAGAAGAAGATTGCGATTGAAATGAATATTGGACCAAATCCAGTCATAACAGTTTCAACTGCTTGTTGTGTATAAATTGGACCTACTTCCACATTTCCTATATTCCGTACAATTGCGCTTTTCCCTTCAGGTATAACATTATACATACCTGTTATTAAAATCATGAGAGCTGTTGCTGTACATACTACAATTGTATCGATATATACAGAAAAAGCTTGAACTAACCCTTGTTTTGCGGGATGCGATACTTCAGCAGCTGCAGAACTATATGTTGCTTCTCCTACACCCGCAACKTTTGAAAATACTGCACGCTTTACTCCCCATGCAATAGCTGCCCCAACGATTCCTCCAAACATTTCATTTACACCAAATGCACTTGAGAAAA
>NZ_JBFUIN010001131.1:0-773 GCF_056401855.1 Bacillus sp. P4_D3 | reverse complement strand
ATTATGGACGGAGTAAAAGAGCGCCAGTCCTCTTATTACAATCGTCTTTACTAAATAAATTATAAAGGGGCAATATCCTAATGAAATTTAARGCTTTCTTTTTAACRATYACCATTCAAAAACGYAAACTTTCAARAGRTGAAATTTCTCRYGAACAACAAATTAAAAAYATTATGGACGGAGTAAAAGAGCGCCAGTCCTCTTATTACAATCGTCTTTACTAAATAAATTATAAAGGGGTAAAAATCCAATGAAATTCAAAGTATTATTTTTAACAATTACCATTCAAAAAAATAAACTGTCTGAGTTTGATATGCTTCATGGCCAACAAATTGAACAGGCAATGGACAACGTAAAAGAACGACAAAGTCATTATTGTAGTCACCTGTAATTCCTATTCGAAAGGAGGAATTCATGTATGAAGTTTCACCTTTTCTTTTTAACCATTACGATTCAAAAAGAAACTATATCTGCAAATGAAGCAAAACAAGAGAGACAGTATAAAAAGATTATAGATGAGATTCGTGATCGTAGAAGCAAGTACTACACTCACCTATAATTGTTTGAACTTATATTAGAAATGAAAGGAGTCGATTATGATGTTAATGACGCAGTGTAAAGAGATGATTTGGATAGTTCAGAGGGATTCCACATAGTTTATAAAGTTTATTTAACAAAAAATTATCGCCTGATTTGATGTGTAAAAAATATATAATAATAAGTATTTCATACACTCTAAAAAAATAAAAGGTACACCACTTTTTGCGGTGTAT
>NZ_JBFUIN010001130.1:0-779 GCF_056401855.1 Bacillus sp. P4_D3 | reverse complement strand
ACTTGATGTAATCCTTATGGAATAATTAACGGAATAGATGTGTCTCCTGTTCTCCTTCAGCTTCCCATTTGGCAATTTCCTCTCTTACACGAGGGGCAACTTCTGTTCCAAGCAATTCTATGGCACGCATGACTTGATCATGTGGCATGGTACTTAATGGTACATACATCATAAAGCGTGTAATCCCTACATGCTTACGAAGATGAATGATTTTTTCGGCGACTGTATCTGGATCACCAACATACAACGCCCCTTCAAAACTTCGTGCAGCATCAAAGCTGGAACGATCATAATAAGGCCACCCCCGCTCTTTACCAAGTTTATTCATGCCTGCCTGAGTGGAAGGGAAAAATGTATCTGCTGCCAATTCCGTATTCTCTCCAACAAATCCAATTGAATGAGATCCCACCTGAAGCTTTGATACATCATGACCAGCGTGAGCCGCTGCTTTCTTATATAGCTGTACAATTCGTGCAAAGTGCATTGGGCTACCACCAATAATCGCCAGCATAAGTGGTAATCCCAGAAAACCGGCACGGATAGCAGATTCCTGATTCCCACCGCTACCAACCCATATCGGTAAAGGATTTTGAACAGGTCTTGGATACACACCTAAATTATTGATTGCTGGTCTATGTCCGCCTTCCCAAGTCACTTTTTCGGACTGACGTATTTTGAGCAGTAGGTCCAAATGTTCTTCAAACAGTTCTTCATAGTCTTTCAAGTTATAGCCAAACAATGGAAAAGATTCGATAAAGGAACCACGACCCGCCATAATC
>NZ_JBFUIN010001129.1:0-780 GCF_056401855.1 Bacillus sp. P4_D3 | reverse complement strand
TAATATTACTATCGTAATATTGGGGATGAAAATAATGTTAATAACTAACACCGATATAGTATATAAAGCATTTGGTCTATTTATTATCAGTGATATCTCTCTACCAGAACTACCTTATGTCAACAATAAAATAGATTCAATAGATATTGAGATAAGAATTAAAGATTTGTCGGAATTATGGTTGGATTTATCAGATAAACAAGATGAATTTGTAATTAATAAAGATTTAGTTATGTTTCAGGTTCCTGATATTGCAATATTTGCTATTCAAGACGGCAGTAAAATATTTGTTTCACCTATGAAAGAGTATGAAGAGGATATGATTCGGCTTTGGATTTTAGGAACTTGTATGGGCGCCATAATGATGCAAAGAAAAGTGTATCCATTGCATGGAAGTGCGGTAATTATTAATGGAAAAGCATATGCATTTGTAGGAGATTCAGGTGCTGGAAAGTCTACGCTTGCGTCAGCATTTATACAAGAAGGCTATCAATTTTTAAGTGATGATGTAATAGCGATATCATTTTCAAGTGATACAAATTCCCCAGTAGTCATCCCATCTTATCCACAACAAAAATTGTGGCAAGATAGTTTGGATAATTTAGGAATGGGTACAAACAACTATCGATCGATATATGGTAGGGAAACAAAATACAATGTTCCTGTTCTTTCTAAATATATTGCTGAATCAATCCCCCTAGAAGGGGTAGTAGAATTAGTGAAAACAGAGAATGGCGAGGTGGGAATTCGTCATATAGAAAAACTTGAGCGATTTTACAC
>NZ_JBFUIN010001128.1:0-783 GCF_056401855.1 Bacillus sp. P4_D3 | reverse complement strand
GAGTAAAAAAATAAATGATTCACTATTTTAATAGGGATCAAAATAAATACTTGAAAACATCTTTTATTTACAGAGGTGTACTCTCTGCCAATCTAGCTGCGCTAATAATAGGAGCCCACTGGAAAATTTCATCTCTTAATAGACCTGTTTTTTTGCAATATATATGTAAATACATTTCAGCTAATTCCACTGAATTCTGTGAATACAATAAGTATGTCCGAAACACATCTGCACGAATATCACCTGAACTAGCATCAACCCAATCTATAATATTCACATCACCATTACTCATAATTAAATTAAACGGATGAAAATCACCATGACATAATCTAGGTTCAAATGTGATTGAATCTAACTGTTTTAATATATTTCCCTTTTGTTTTTCATCCAGATCATGTACGGAGTTAATTTGACGATAAAGCCTCTTTTCCATCAGCTCTATTTCATCCGATCTCACACAGATCGCATGAATCTTTTGTTGTACACTAACACATATACTTATGTAATGCTCCGCTTTACTCAAATTATTAAGCAAAAGCTCACCAACACTTTCTCCTTCTACATATTCCATAATAATAGCTTGTCTACCTTGTATCTCTGTAACTTCAAATACTTTAGGAACGTGTAAACCACATGAATATGCATACTTTTGTTTTTGTGCTTCGTATAGAGATTCTGTATTAGGGAGGCATTCTTTAAACAATTTCACAACTTTATTATCACAAAGATAAATTTCAGCCGTATTTCCTTTGGCTATCGGATTTCCTAGATTCAATTCATTTC
>NZ_JBFUIN010001127.1:0-783 GCF_056401855.1 Bacillus sp. P4_D3 | reverse complement strand
CTTCTACATGTATATTTTTATAAGATACATCATCTAATAAAATATCTCCGTTAGTTGGATCATAAAATCTTTCTATTAACGAAAATACCGTACTTTTTCCAGAACCACTTGGTCCTACTAGTGCTGTTAACGTTCCTTTTTTAATTTTAAAAGAAATGTCTTCAATAACATTCTCTTTTTCATCATATTTAAAAGAAACATTTTTAAACTCTAATTGTGTTGGAGATCCAATACCTATTTTAGTAACAACTTGAACTTCCTCTTCTTCTTCTAAAATTTCAAATAATCTTTTCATAGATCCTTTTGCTTCTTGAAAACTCGTTAAAAAATGATTCATTTGTATAAAAGGAGACATAATTTGAAATAAATACAATAAAAATGCTACTAACTCACCAGAACTAATTAGACCTTGATCTACCCTCCAGGCACCAAAACCTATTACACCAATTAAAACAATAGTAGTAAATGTCCCTAAAACTGGAGTTAATATAGAATTAATTTTAGCCCTCTTTATTCCATTCATATAAAGAAAATCGAAATGTTTTTTTCCATTTTCCGCTTCTTTCAATTCAGTATTATAAGATTTTACAAGCTTAATTTCAGAAAGAGTCTGTGATAAATAAGCTGTCAACTGAGACATTTTATTTTGTTCTTGAAAAGAAAGATCATATACCTTCTCTCCCAAAGGAATTACAACAAAAAGAGTTATCGGTACTACTAAAATCAAAACCAATGTCATTGGAATATCTAAAGTAAATAATATAATTAAAGAGAGTACTAATG
>NZ_JBFUIN010001126.1:0-788 GCF_056401855.1 Bacillus sp. P4_D3 | reverse complement strand
AACGGACACAGTAACGGATAAAATAAATGTTTTCTTAGTAGCGAAAAGATTAATTACAAATCCGAAAGTAGTAACATATGGGTTATTAATTGGGGGAGCAAATGGTGTTTTATTTAGCTATTATGCAGAAGCGCCGTTTATCTTTATTGAATACTTTCAGTTATCACCTAGTATGTACGGATTTCTAGGAATTGTAGTTGCGTCTGCTTCTATTATTGGAGCGAAAGTTTCAAAACGGTTACTGCCTAYGTATAAACCGGAGAAAATCATATATATAGGTTGTATTGTAATGACGGGGGGAGCTATCGTGTTATCTGTTATTACGTCCATCCGATCAAATCCGAATATACTATATATGATTGGATTTTTAGTAGCGATGTTTATATTGCTATTAGGAATTGGGATAGCGTTACCTAACTGTCTCAGTCTAGCATTAGTAGATTTTCAAAATGTCATTGGTACAGCAGGCGCATTATTTAGCTTAGGGTACTATATAATAGTCACGCTGACAATTTGGGGAATGAGCCAGCTGCATACAGGTTCCTTAGTAGTCATGCCCCTATATTTTTTAGTTATTGTAGTAATTATGGTGGTTTTCACTCGAGTATTTATTTTGAATGATAGAGCTGAAAATTCTGTTTAAATATATAAAAAAGAGAGTCTCATTGAAAAATGAGACTCTCTTTTTTAGTACTACAGTTTTACAAATTTTATTTATTAAACAAGAGATTTTTTAGCAACTGTTTTTTATCATCTACAATAAATTGTGAATATAGTTGCCATGTGGG
>NZ_JBFUIN010001125.1:0-789 GCF_056401855.1 Bacillus sp. P4_D3 | reverse complement strand
CATAAAAAAGATATTGAAAGCGGACAAAGCGTTACAGCTTTTATTACAACCGCACTTTCACCTATTTTTGAAAAATTAATTAAAATCGATGATACGGATGTCGGTTTTTCTTTAAATGAAATAGTTGCGCTTGGTAATCAGATTGAAAACACAAGTTTCTCTGTAACTGCTATGCAAAACTGGGTGAAACGAGATATAAAAGAAATGATTGGCTCCCCTCAAAAAGGGAAGAAATACTCAATCGAACAAGCAGCCTTACTATTCATCGTCGAAGATTTAAAAACAGCACTTGATTTTGAATCTATTCGTAAACTATTACGACTCATCGTAAATGACCCGGCCGATCGAAGTGATGATTTAATTAACCCTGTTCATTTATATGTAGCTTATTCTTCTTTATTTGAAGAACTGAATCAAGGGAACTGCTTACAACTAAATGCAACAGATACCATTCATACGATCGAAAATATTGTAAAAGAAAAAGCTGATAAAATTGCAAGCAAGTTTGATCAAATTAATAACGAACAACGCGAAGCAATTCGTAACGCTATTATTATCGCTACCCTATCTGTTCATACCGCATATGTACAAATGTTAGCGAAGCGTTATGTTTCAGCAACATTGTTTTTACAAAATTTAGATGTGAAACCGTAAAAAGAGGAGCCATAGTTTAGGCTCCTCTTTTTGTATTTATAAAAGATAGTATATGAAATATCGATGTTGCAACTAGGAATAGCAAACCCTCCTCCCTATTTTTACCACATAGAAAATGAGGATTTTTTAATACTC
>NZ_JBFUIN010001124.1:0-793 GCF_056401855.1 Bacillus sp. P4_D3 | reverse complement strand
CTTATACTGCATTGCTTAGGAAGTGAAATGGTTATGGGCTAAAAAGATGAAAAGATTTTTTGAGGCCAGTTTTAAAATTTCACATACCGTATTTAAAAAATAAATATAGGAAAACCAAAAAGTAATGTAGAATATATCGTACATACATATGTGAAGTCAACAAAATATATAAAAGAGGTGGACCTATGTTACTTGAAGAAGTAATGCAGCAACTAGAAGAATATGGGACAGAACAAACTCGTAAGACGTATAAAAACCATGGGGCGAAAGAGCCGTTATTTGGAGTTAGTTTTGCAAATTTAAAATTGTTGAAAAAGAAGATAAAAAAAGATCATGATTTAGCAATCTCATTATGGGAAACAAAAAATATGGACGCAATGACTTTAGCAACAATGGTTTTAGATCCGAAGAAACTAACGTCAGAACAGCTAAATAGATGGGTTCAAGATGTTGATTATTATTGTTTAATGGACGTTCTTATGACAGCTATATGTACGTCGCCAATCGCGATAGAAAGAATGGAAGAATGGACGAAGTCTGATGATGAATGGATTGGAAGAGCTGGTTGGTCATTATTAGCGAATATCGCAATAAAAAATAAAACGTTAGACGATGACTTTTTCTTACCGTATTTAGAAGAGATTAAAGTTCATATACATAATGAAAAAAATCGTAAAAGAGAAGCGATGAATAGAGCTTTAATTGCGTTAGGCGTTCGAAATGAAGCTTTAGAGCAACAAGCAATTGAAATCTCACGTGAAGTTGGAAAAGTAGAAGTTGATCACGGTGAAAC
>NZ_JBFUIN010001123.1:0-793 GCF_056401855.1 Bacillus sp. P4_D3 | reverse complement strand
CGTAATTGCATCTTGCAATTCTTGATAACGAAATCCTAACCTTAATCCAAGCGCAATAACTAAAAACCATGAAATAAATAGCGCTAATTGAATTGGGAGATCAAAAATCGTTTGGAAGGAAAAGACGACAGCAAGAAATAGGAATAAAAGAATGATGATTTCTAGCATCGAGGGTAATCTTACACTTTTCATTTTTTTCTCTCCTTACAAGTCGATAACATGATGTATGTCGTCTTACGTGTATGTAGTATACAATTAGCGAAGACAAAACAAAATTTTCATATTATTTCGATTTATTTTTTCAGTATAATATATTCACAACCCTTTCTATTGTAAAAGTAGATTGCGCTTTTCGCAATGAAAAATATAAAAAATGTTGTATTTTTATTTCTTTCGAAAAAACTATCTAATAACAACTTTTTTAATATTTGCCACAACAAAGATTTCCACTGCTGTTCTCAGTTCATATGTACTACTATATTTCCCCTTACCCAAAAGAACACACATCATTTATTACAATACAAGGGGCTGGTGGATGGATTGCGGCATTACCTGCAGCTGAAAAAAATCAAATCAAAAATCTTGCTAGCATTTTAACACCAACCGATCTACAATATTTTTCCATAATCAAAAAAGAGCATGTTACACTTTTATGTAACATGCTCTTTCTTTACTACTCTATATGGCTATGCCTGAATGTCTGCAAATTCTTCAATATGCTCGTACTCTTTTTCCAATTCCTCTAAAGACAGCTCGTATAATTGTCGTTCGCGAATCTTAAACACACCTGCTC
>NZ_JBFUIN010001122.1:0-794 GCF_056401855.1 Bacillus sp. P4_D3 | reverse complement strand
AGACATAACTACCCCCTAAATTAATCTGACATCCCTTCCAAATATATGCGAGCCCATTCTTTTACATTCAAATGTAATGTAATTTTTTATTTATCCCCAAAATAAAATATTATAAACACTCACTTCATATGTAAAAAACATTTGACATAAAACTTTTCCAATTTTATACTATGGATGTAAAGAGTTTTTTACAACGGTGGAGGTGCAATTATATATTGAATACTAAAAAGATTATTTTTGTAATCATTGTTTTATCGTTAATCGCGATACTCGGACATGGCGCATACAAATATGCAACTGAAGGCTCGATTTTGGGCGGGACAATTTTCGCTGCTTCTTTAATACTTAGTAATTTAATAAATCATATTACATGGGGAGATCCAAACGGAGTATCAAAAAAAAGTCAAGATGAACTGGGACAACAAATTACATATAAAAGCTTTAAAATCGCGTATTTTGTGCTTGTAGTTGTTATGTTCCTTATATTACTCTGCTCAGAAGGATTTTCTATGGGTTCCAATTTGGATGGTGTAAAAAACCTTCCACTATTTATTGCACTCTGTTCTTCCTTTCTTATTTTCCCTATCGTTGAACTCATTGTCGCCAAACAATATAAATAAAAAAAGTGGTTTTCTGTAAATAGAAAACCACTTTTTTATTTACATCTCTTCTGCTATTGCTTTCAGCTTATTCACAGTCCGCCAGTTCCTTACTGTAGCTGGCGTATGTAATTTTTGAAACTGGTTCATTAGTTTAGAATTCCGAATGCTTTTTTTGAAAAATAAATACACTAC
>NZ_JBFUIN010001121.1:0-794 GCF_056401855.1 Bacillus sp. P4_D3 | reverse complement strand
GTCTATTATAGGTAATAACTATTTATTTTGAAAGAAAGGATTGATAAGGATGAAAAAGAATACGTTGATAAAAGTAGGATTATGTGTAAGTTTACTAGGCGTAACTCAATTTAGTAGCACAATTTCTTCTGTACAAGCAGAACGAAAGGTAGAGAACAAAATAATAAAGAATGAGACAGGAACTATTTCAATTTCTCAGTTAAATAAAAATGTATGGATTCATACGGAGTTAGGTTATTTTAACGGAGAAGCAGTTCCTTCGAGTGGTCTAGTTCTTACTACTTCTAAAGGGTTAGTACTTGTCGATTCTTCTTGGGATGATAAGTTAACGAAGGAATTAATAGAGATGGTAGAAAAGAAATTTAAGAAGCGCGTAACGGATGTCATTATTACACATGCGCACGCTGATCGAATTGGCGGAATTAAAACGTTGAAAGAAAGAGGCATTAAAGCGCATAGTACAGCATTAACTGCGGAACTAGCAAAGAAAAATGGATATGAGAAGCCACTTGGAGACTTACAAACAATTACGAATATGAAGTTTGGAAATATGAAAGTAGAAACGTTCTATCCAGGGAAAGGACATACAGAAGATAACATTGTCGTATGGTTACCGCAATACAAAATTTTAGCTGGAGGCTGTTTAGTGAAATCTACGGAAGCAAAAGATTTAGGAAATGTTGCTGATGCATATGTAAATGAATGGTCCACATCGATTGAGAATGTGTTGAACCGATATAAAAATATGAATTTAGTACTACCTGGACATGGTGAAGTAGGGGACAGAGGATTAC
>NZ_JBFUIN010001120.1:0-794 GCF_056401855.1 Bacillus sp. P4_D3 | reverse complement strand
GGGTATGGGCGTAGAAGTAAGAGATAAGATTGCAAGACGTGCAGCGAAAGAAATTCAAAATGGTATGCTTGTAAATTTAGGTATTGGGATTCCATCGCTTGTACCGAATCATTTGCCAGAAGATATGAATGTTATGTTTCATGCGGAAAACGGTATTGTTGGTATGGGACCAACGCCAAGTAAAGGGAATGAAGATGAGAATTTATGTAACGCAGCCGGTTTACCAACATCTCTCATTACAGGAGCAAGTTATTTTGATAGCTGCATGGCATTTGGCATGATTCGAAAAGGATTACTTGATGTTACGATACTTGGTTCGTTACAAGTAAGTGAAAATGGTGATTTAGCGAACTGGATTGTACCAGGAAAACGTGTTCCAGGTATTGGAGGAGCGATGGATTTAGCGCAAAAAGCGAAGCGGGTCGTTGTTGTGATGAATCATGTTGATAAATACGGAAATGCAAAGATTGTTTCGGAATGTACATTGCCATTAACCTCGAAAAAATGTGTAGATTTAATTATTACAGACATGGCTGTCATGGAAGTGACTCCAAGAGGACTTGTCTTACAAGAATTAATGAGTCCGTACACTGTAGAAGATGTAAAACGACATACGACAGCTGATTTTCATATAAGCTCAAATTTACTAGTAATTGAATGAGGGGAGTTGTAATATATGGAGCAATTAAAAAAACAAGTTTGTGATTATATTGAGAGTCATGAAGAAGAGAGCGTAAAATTTTTAACACGATTAATTCAAGAAAAGAGCGTATCTGGTGATGAAAGTGGTGCGC
>NZ_JBFUIN010001119.1:0-795 GCF_056401855.1 Bacillus sp. P4_D3 | reverse complement strand
TACGGAGACTATGCACCGAAACTAGAAGAACGAATGATTGAGCAACAAGGTCATTGTTAATATCCAGAAAGACTTGTGTTAAAACTTAGGGGGCAAGAGATTGTTATAACGAGAAACGAAGCTATTTTATTAGAGACGCTAATGAAAAATTACCCGCGTGTTGTGAGTAGAGAAGTGTTACTTAATAAATTATGGGATAGTGAATCTTACGTTGATGATAATACATTAAGTGTAAATACAACACGTGTGCGTAAAAAGTTAAAAACGTTACATATTGAAGGAGCAATTGAAACAATTCGTAGTGTTGGATATAGATTACATATTACTTGGGATAATGGTATGGAAAAATGATAAGGTTGTTTATTCGTGATCATATACCGCTTATTTGTTTTACAGCGATCCAACTACTAGCCATATTCCTAGTTTATTGGTTTGATGGGCATAATCATATTTCAACGGCATTATATGCAATGTTTTTAGGTGCTTTTTTTATGATAAGTTATTTATTATTTCGTTATTTTACACATCGTTCTTTTTATGAACGTTTAGCAAATCCATTGCAATCTTTGGATGAATCCGTTCAAAAATCTGATTTTGCAGTTTTATCTACCGCACTCCAAGATTTGCTTGATGCACAATATCGTCATTATCAAAATCAGCTGCAATTACAAGAGAGAAAAAATAATGATCATTTAACCTTTATGAATCAGTGGATTCATCAAATGAAAACACCTCTATCTGTAATAGAATTAATTACACAGGATGAAGTGGATTCGCGTTTTGAAAGTATTAATG
>NZ_JBFUIN010001118.1:0-797 GCF_056401855.1 Bacillus sp. P4_D3 | reverse complement strand
AATATGTCCAATGATAACGGCCAATAATGCCAGCATTACGAATGTAGCATCTTCAAAAAGGTATTTTGCTATATAAACTACAATTGCACCTTTGATCGCATCACCTATAAATGTAGCGACAAAATACCCTTTTCCATATACTCGCCCCATATTTCTTGCACCAGGATTTCCGCTTCCTTCATCACGAATATCAACGTTATGTCTCCATTTTGTTACTATATAAGCGGTCAATATGTTTCCAAATAAATAAGAAGCCACTACATACAACAATTGCATACTATTAATCATGTAATCATTCACTTTCTACATGGGAATACTTATATACTATTCAATTATTATGTATATTGTACTTTTCTGACTCTACATCCCTTTATATATTTTAACATCATATTTTTACAAATCATACAAAAAATCTCATTCAGCTATTTGTACTTTAATGTATATTTCCTTCATCAAATAATATGTTCTTTTCGCTGCCATTTCTGATTGTGATACAAATGTAACTTCTCCCATACAATTTTTAAAATTATCAACTTCCTCAAATTCACAAAAAACCGCCTAAAAGCCGAAACATTCAACTTTTAAGGCGGTTTTTTCTATTTATTCTTAAACTTCTCAGTCGCTGCTCTCATCTTTACATTCAAATCGTGATCAATGGAATCACGAATGTCTCGCTCTACTACTTCCATTTCTTTTTGGAAATTTTGCAAGTATATTTTTAGTTCTTCTTCTTTTTCAGGACGTTGTGATGGTGGTAATTGTACCACTAATGATAGCATCGCTGTTAAATCTTTCAT
>NZ_JBFUIN010001117.1:0-798 GCF_056401855.1 Bacillus sp. P4_D3 | reverse complement strand
TTTTCATTTAGCGACTGTAAATGTTCTTCTGCTTCTTCAAAAAATATATTTAATAGATCTGTTTGCACTTTAATCCCCTACCTGTCTAACAAACATTTCATTTATGTATAACAATTTAGTGTTTTAAAACAAGAAAAAAAGGGGCCACATATCTATCTACTATCATTGTTTTGATTCCTTGTGGCACCCCTTATATTAGCTGTTTGCTACTTTTGTTAAAGCTTCAATAACACGATCCGCTTGGAATGGCTTTACAATAAAGTCTTTTGCCCCGCCCTTAATCGCATCTAACACCATACCTTGTTGTCCCATTGCGGAACAAATGACAACCTTTGCACTMGAATCAATTTTCATAATTTCTTTTAATGCTTCAAGTCCGTCCATTTCAGGCATCGTAATATCTAGTGTTACAATATCAGGTTGAAGCTCTTTATACTTTTGAATCGCTTCTACCCCATTCTCTGCTTCACCGATAACTTCAAATTCAGAATTACTTTTTAACAAGTTTTTAATCATTGTTCGCATGAACATCGCATCATCTACAACTAAAATTTTATGTGCCATTCTTTTCGGTTCTCTCCTTACTATGTATAAAAATATCTTAATATTTCACCTTATCATTCTCACTCATTATACAAAATAAAACGATAAAATTTAATATTTTTTTAAAAGAATTTCTGTATTTTTATTATTTTATTACTAAAATAGAAATATATTATTCCTTAATATATATTACAACGCGGCGGTTCTTCTCCCAATTTTGTKGTGAATCATTTGGTGCTACTGGTTTTGTGTCTG
>NZ_JBFUIN010001116.1:0-806 GCF_056401855.1 Bacillus sp. P4_D3 | reverse complement strand
TTGCCATGCTCCGAAAAATGTTGCGATGTTTTCTGCAATCCAAATAAAGAATCCGATAAGGAAAAAGGAAAGTACGAGCGGCATTTTATATGTAACGCCTTGTAATGAAAATCCCACAAATGTCCGAAAGAAAATAATGAATAATAGTAAAGTTAATACCCATCTAAAGTCATATAGAAAATGATGTGTGAAAAAATTGAAGTAAATCATAGCTCCTAACGGCACAGCAAAAATAGCCTTTGGCCAATAATACATTTGCAAATGCAATCTTCTCCACGCCTGGCATATGTAACTTGCGACACTCGCATACATAAAACCACTGTATAGCGGAACACCTAAAACTTTTGAATACGCCTCCTCAGGATAACTCCATGATCCAAAATGCACTTTATATATTTCTAGTAGAAGTCCGATAAGGTGAAAAACAGTAATTACTTTTAATTCGTCTTTCGTTTCAAGTCCCGTTTTATACATTATATATTGCATAAGAAGACATACGATGAGTATGAAATCATAGCGATATAACCCTGGGATAGAAATGATTTTTGATAGGGCTAGTGTTAAAAAAATAACGACTGGGAACAAACAGGATAACGCTTGTTCATAAGTAAAATGTAGTAGTTGTTTTACATAAAACATTGTTTCACCTTCAATATATTTATTTGAAAAATCTAAATAATAATTCAGTATACTATAAATTTTAAAATATAACATCGCAATACTTTGCATGTATTTGTAAGTTTTAGAAGGGAATTGTAATAAGTATTTTAATATTGTAACAAAGTAAAAAAATAGTTTGCTATTTA
>NZ_JBFUIN010001115.1:0-806 GCF_056401855.1 Bacillus sp. P4_D3 | reverse complement strand
ATGTAGAATAACCATTTGAAGTTCCAATTTCTAAAATTTTTTTTACATTACATCCTTTTACTAAAATTGATAAAAATTGTCCCATCTCACGAGAAATATTCCGTAATTTTTCTTCCCGCGTTTTTTTATGTCGATCATGCTCTTCTCCATATTGTTCAAGTTGAGATAATAATGAATCTAAAGTATCCATTCTTTTCATCGCCTTTCCAAAGCAATATGATGAAAAAGCTCTTGCTGCCCGTCTACTTTTCATTATATGCGAAACGAAAACCTTTTTCTCGTTATATGACAAAGTTTTAAATTTTTTTATAGCATATTGTTTCGTTTTTTGGTAAAGTTAATTTCTACGTGCAATTATTCCATTCACATTATTTTACAACCAGTTTTCAATTATAAAATAATATAAACCCCATTTAAATGAATCGGTATTTCAAATTCAATTAAGTGCCCTTTTCGGACGCATTTTCTTTTGTTTATATATTTCTAGAAGAAAGGATGCTTACAAATGAACGTGATTAGCTTAGATGCTGCTAGAAAGCGAAAACAGCATAAAAAATTAATGATTACTATACCGATTATTAAACGTATTTATGAAGAAGACGGGGAAATTAAATTCGAGGTAGCTGGTGAAAAAGATGTACCTCTTGAAATGTTAGAAAAGTAATAAAATAAAKACGTATTTCTATTGAAATGCGTCTTTATTTTATATTTTCACATTTAAATGCATAAGTTTTTCAGGATTAACCATCATATAAATGCTTGAAATTTTCTCATTCTCAAATGCAAATGAAAGCACATAATTGAAC
>NZ_JBFUIN010001114.1:0-806 GCF_056401855.1 Bacillus sp. P4_D3 | reverse complement strand
GTTCAAAGGAGTGTAACTATTTATGTATACTTATTGGCAATCGTATTACTCCCCTTATCATATCACTAATGGAAACTTCAATTCATTTGTACGAAATTACCGAGTTAGTAAAAACGAAAACTTTTTAAAAGGATATATGCGTTCTTTATGGGAACAACACGTCACTTGGACGCGATTAGCCATTATAGGCATCATCTTTAACTTGCCAGACGTAAACGTTACTGTTGGACGTCTTCTACAAAATGCAACACACATGGGGCTATCACTTGAACCATTCTACGGAGAAAATGCAGTAAAAAAATATAGTGCATTAATTAAAGACCACTTAGTAATTGCTGCTGATCTTGTTAAAGCCGCAAAAGCTGGCGATCAAAACGCAGCAGCCGCTATAGAAAAGAAGTGGTACGCTAATGGTGATGAAATTGTTGAGTTTCTAACCAGTATCAACCCATATATAGAAAAAGAAGAATTTAGAAAAATGTTTTATGAGCATTTAGCGTTAACGAAAGCGGAAGCACTTGCCTTCCTAAATAAAGATTATGATGCCAGTGTAAAACTATACGATAAAATTGAAAAAGAAGCATTAGRAATGGCCGACATGATAACAGACGCAATCGTAAAACAATTTCCGCAAGTATTTCAATAAAAATAAGCCGATTTGAAAAAACAAATCGGCTTATTTAGTTTTCTATCAATGATATTTCACTACTCCTCTTTACATTTAACGTATATCGATATATTTTATTAATATCCGTTTTTTATAGGAGGAAATAGTTTGATTAACGCAATTGGTCTCGTATTTATTC
>NZ_JBFUIN010001113.1:0-807 GCF_056401855.1 Bacillus sp. P4_D3 | reverse complement strand
TCATCTACTAATGAGAAAACATTGTTTACTGATCCCATACTTAATGGCAAATTGATTGCTTTATTACTTAAATACATACGGACTTTTGATGGTACAGCCGCTGGATCTGGCCAATTTTTTATTTTTTGCCACGATTTATTTTCACGTTGTACATCTACCATCGGTTCAGCCATAATTCCATTTTCAATCCCATATAACCAATAATCGAACCATTTATTTTGCGTTTGTTGCCAGTTATTACTTGATGTTCCGCCGTGTCCACCTTGATGTAACCACATTTTACGAGGAACATTATTTTCGCCAAGAGCTTCCCACCACTGTGAAAATTGCTTCGTTTTTACATTCCAATCATTTAGCCCATGAACTACAAATACACTTGCTTTCACATTTTTTACATCTTTTACATAGTTACGTTTATCCCAAAAGTCGTTATAATCGCCTGTTTTACGATCTTGTCCAGCTGTTAGTTCTTTAATAATTTGCCCGCAAACTTCAGGGTTCTTTCTTGTTAGTACTGCTTCTGCCATATTATCTGTATCTTCTCCTTGATATCCACCTGGCGCAATTACTGCCCCATTTGCACGATAATAGTCATACCAACTACTAATCGCTGCGATTGGAATAATTGTTTTTAACCCTTCAACTCCAGTCGTTGCGACAGCATTCGGTAACGTACCATTATAAGAAACTCCTGTCATTCCTACATTGCCCGTAGACCAATTTGCATTTACTTCCTTACCATCCTCTGTATATGCTTTTGCCCGACCATTTACCCAATCAATGACAGACTTCGTCCCTAGTATTTCT
>NZ_JBFUIN010001112.1:0-807 GCF_056401855.1 Bacillus sp. P4_D3 | reverse complement strand
CACTTAAAGTGTTCTTTTTTTAGTTACTTAGGAGAGCTTTTGAGATAGGAGGGACAKGGATTCAAATCTATAGTTACACATGTTTATTGTGTTGTGTAACTCAAAAAGGAAAGTATCAGCAACTGCTTATTTTGTATGAATATAAACATCGGCTATTTGGGAGCTGTAATTGAATGCTTAGAAGGGAGCAAAAAATAGTGTGTGAAATATTAATAAAAAAGGACAAGCAGTCGTACCTACTGTCCTTTAAAGGAGAAAAGTCTTTTGGTTAAGAACTACGAATAAACAGAAAATCTGCTTGTAATTAGTTTTATCCCAAATATACATACCTATACAAAAAAGGGATAAGTACAAAATACTTATCTCAGGAAGGGAAATCCCAMACACCAAAATGGCTTGCATTGGTATACAGGTTCAAAAGTAGTATATGTAAAACGAAAAATCTCATACAAAAAGCAGACAATCAAAAGTATTGTCTGCCAGAAAGTCGGATGAATTAGCCAACTGTGAAAAATTGCTTTCCCACTTCAAGAAGAGTAAAGGCAACAAATTTGAAAGAAATGAATTGGGATTTAGTTATTGCTTCTATGAATGATGCATTTTCTTCATTTTTTTTGTCCCCAAAATACAACTAATAATTGCGAGTAATGCATTTGAAGAAATGAAATTTACGGTCCAATAAATTCCTGTTCCAGCAATTATATCGATAATTATAAATCTTTTAATTGCCGAACTTTTTACTACATGAAAAACAAATTGATTGTTATCGTTACCCAATGTTATCACATCCCTTATCTAATATATGAC
>NZ_JBFUIN010001111.1:0-808 GCF_056401855.1 Bacillus sp. P4_D3 | reverse complement strand
TCTGAAGACTCCTGTAAATACGTTGTAAAATATTCTTCTTTAGTTAATCTACGAAGTAAAGGATAAACAGACCCTTCTGATATTTCAATTTGATTGGAAATACTTCGAACTAATTCATATCCATAACGGTCTTGCTTATCGAGTAAGACAAGAACACAAAGTTCTAAAACTCCTTTTTTAAATTGTACATTCAATGTTCATTCACCCTATTCTAATTGACATTCACTACTATTCATTATTCAGTACCATTTTATAATAAGTACTCGCAAATATAATATACCACTTAGTATTATTCATTGCAAGGTACACTGGAAAAATAAGTATAACTTTAAATTAATGATACAACGCTTATAAAATCAAAACGATGGCTTTCCCCTTCCAATTATGGAATTCTAAATGCGGATGAATCAAACCTTTTACAAAATGGAAAGGACTCAACTTTTTTACATAACAACACTTCCCATCTATAATGAAAGAGAAAAAGACTCTTACTTTAATGGAGGGAATAAAAATGAAAGCAATTGGTTTACATGAATACTTACCTATTGAAGAAGAAAACAGTTTAATTGATATTGAAGTTGAAAGACCTGTTGCCACAGGAAGAGATATACTCGTTAAAATTAACGCAATTTCCGTTAATCCAGTTGATACAAAAGTTCGATCTCCGAAAGATAAAAAAGAAGATGTAGCAAAAATACTTGGCTGGGATGCTTGTGGCGTTGTCGTACAAACTGGCGAAGGTTGTACATTATTTAAAGAAGGCGATGAAGTATTTTACGCTGGAAGCATAACGAGACAAGGTACATAT
>NZ_JBFUIN010001110.1:0-809 GCF_056401855.1 Bacillus sp. P4_D3 | reverse complement strand
CAACTAGCAGTGTTTGAGTTTAATAATAAAGAAGATGTGAAACGAAAAGGTGAAGAAATATTTATAAATAGAGGGTATGAACAGTTAATAGAAAATTATTACCCAAACCGTTTTCGGGATTTAGAGTATAAATTTACAAACGAGGAGATACGTGAAGAGACAGATGAAAGTTTTCGCTATCATGCTGTAGCGTACGTTGCTGGTACTGAAAATGGTAAGAGAAGTGAAATGAAATTAAATTATGACATGAAAATTGTAAAGGTTAATAATATATTTAGGGTGTTAGATCAAAAGCAGTACGTACAATGAAAAATCCCTCAAGGAGAAGAGGGATTTTAAAGATTTTMATTTTGTTGCCCAAGTTCTTTTTGAGCAATGTATAAATTTCCTTGCTCAACTTGTTTCAGTGTATGAACAGAATCTCCTGCATATCCTTTTTCTGTTTTAACAGTTCTTTTTGAACGATTTGAATCTTGTTTCTTCATATAATAGACCACCTTTCCTTAAAAATAGACGAAAATGATGAGCACGAGTAATACAGCTGCGAAAATGGTAATGCCCATTAAAAAAGAAGTATTTTTATATTTAGGTGGCCTATGTACATCTTGCCGATATCCAGGTGAAATTTCAGGGGCGAATTCTTCATCGAATGATTGTTTCTTTTGTGTTTCGTCCATATGTATCCGCCTTTCTTTTTCATTATGTTACACGTTACAAGAAAAAATATGCATGAAGAAAACAGCCGCTATATCATTAG
Source organism: Bacillus sp. P4_D3 (assembly GCF_056401855.1). Taxonomy (NCBI): domain Bacteria; kingdom Bacillati; phylum Bacillota; class Bacilli; order Caryophanales; family Bacillaceae; genus Bacillus; species Bacillus sp. P4_D3. The sequence goes on along the minus strand of NZ_JBFUIN010001110.1, from coordinate 52 downwards.
CGGCTGTTTTGCGTTGTATATTTTCTTGCTGTTTTGCGTTGTATATTTTCTT
>NZ_JBFUIN010001109.1:0-810 GCF_056401855.1 Bacillus sp. P4_D3 | reverse complement strand
TTATTAACTAAAATGGAGTTTCTAGAAGATAAATTTGTATATGATTGTACAGGATATATATTTGCTCATTCATCGCTTAATGGGCAATTAAAGAGATTTTTAGTGGAAGAAGGAKAAAATAATAATGTTTGATCGTTTGAAAAATGGAGAAAAAATTGCTCCAATCGTAAAAGAAGTAGAAAGTCAAATTATAGAAGTGCATAAATGTGTGGATGAAGTAATTGAGAGTAATCAATTTCGTGTGCTAGAAAGTTTTCGTAAACATAAAATTAGTGATTCGCATTTTATTCCGACGACAGGTTATGGGTATGATGATATTGGTCGTGACACGTTAGAGAAAGTGTATGCGGATGTATTTGGAGCGGAAGCGGGTCTTGTTCGTCCTCAAATTATTTCGGGTACTCATGCAATTTCAACAGCTTTATTTGGTATTTTACGTCCGGGAGATGAGTTACTATACATAACGGGGAAACCGTATGATACGTTAGAAGAAATCGTTGGTGTGCGCGGAAAAGGTGTAGGCTCATTTAAAGAATATAATATTGGTTATAACGCAGTTCCGTTAACTGAAGAGGGATTTGTGGACTTTGAAGCTGTTGCAGCTGCGATCCGTAGTAACACGAAGATGATTGGTATTCAACGTTCAAAAGGATATGCTACTCGTCCGTCGTTTACAGTTTCACAAATTAAAGAGATGATTGCGTTTGTTAAAGAGATTAAACCTGATGTTATTGTATTTGTAGATAACTGCTATGGCGAATTTATTGAAGAAAACGAGCCATGTCATGTTGGTGCGGACTTAATGGCAGG
>NZ_JBFUIN010001108.1:0-810 GCF_056401855.1 Bacillus sp. P4_D3 | reverse complement strand
CCTTTTTCCTATCTTTTCACGATTCAAATTATTGAATTCCTTCTGGTAACTTAATTGAATCAAACTTTTCATATGAATCAATCTTTATACTCACAACTGCATCCAATTTTTCCTTATCTGTACTAGCTTTTTTATCTGAGTTACTTTCACTCACTTTTATAGTTGTTCGCATCTCTTCAAATTTATAATCTCTTGTTATTATATATTCAATGTTAAACGCATCCATATTAAATCCTTCCGTTAATTTCTTCATATCTCCATTAATTTTTTGTAACGTATCTACCGCTTCTTTTCCCTTTAATTCAAGTGTAAGTTTATATGTGTCCCCATCCTTCTTCGCTTTCATTTTCTTAGCCAAAGCTTCCGGTAAATCTAACTCATTAAGTAAATTTTTACTGACCATTACATCATTTACATTAAATTGATCATTAGGTATCGTAACTAACTCTCCTGTATCAGGGTTTTTCACTTGAGCAGCGACCTTTCCATCTACTTCATACGTTACAATATCTGTACCACTTATTTTCATTTCAGCTCTAGAATTCTTCAGTTTCGGCTCCATCTGTATTTTCATTTTAATCTCTTCTGATTGGCTACTCCCCTTCATTGACATAAGAGATGTCAATGTAAGATATTCCTCTTGTTTTAATCCGTCAGCTGCTTTTTTAAAAATATCTTTCGCTACTAACTCTTTTTCTTTTTTTACAGATACTGTTTTAGGTCCACTTATTTTTTCACTGCTACAACCAGTTGTTAAACCTACTATTAGCGCCAAACTAGATATTACAACCATTTTCTTCATAATGATCC
>NZ_JBFUIN010001107.1:0-811 GCF_056401855.1 Bacillus sp. P4_D3 | reverse complement strand
GTCATAATGTCTTATCCAATAGCATGGTACAATATAAGAAACTCATTCCACATATTATAAAGGAGGAATTTCATATGGGTTTATTTAGTGGTATTTTAGGAAATGCATCAAGTGCGAGTACAGAAAGCGTTGAACGTGATTTAGAAAAGATTATGCTAGATGATGAGAAAGTTGAGCATGCTTATAAATTAATTCGTGATTTAATCGTATTTACAAATCGCCGTCTTATTTTAGTAGACAAACAAGGAGTAACTGGTAAAAAAACAGAATACCATTCAATCCCTTATAAAAGTATTACACAATTTAGTATTGAAACAGCTGGGCATTTTGATTTAGATGCAGAGCTTAAAATATGGGTGTCTAGTTTGAGCGCGCCAATTACGAAAGAATTTAAAGGCGATGATAGCATTTTAAGTATTCAAAAAGCGTTAGTAACATATACGACGAAATAGTTCATTTTTGTATATTTATTCACATCATAAATTACTAACCCGAACTTTTTGGAAGAATATACATTAAATTTGTATATTTAATCTAAAACGATACAAAAAGGTAAAGCATTTAAAATGTGCTTTACCTTTCTTTTTTATAATAAATTAATGTTGCTTTATCATTTAATTTCTTTTTAAATTCCGCTTTTATATATCCCATCTTTTCGTATAGAAAACAATTTCGTTCTTCCTCTAAAATTGTAGCAAGCTCCCAAGTCGTTATTTCCGGAAACATCTCCTCGATTAAAATTAATACTTTTTGAGCAATTCCGTTCCCTTGATAGTTTGGAATAATAAACATCGGGCTTATCCAAAATTTA
>NZ_JBFUIN010001106.1:0-812 GCF_056401855.1 Bacillus sp. P4_D3 | reverse complement strand
ATTAATAAGAGCGTATATTAATAAGATTGGAACTCTCTGTGTTTTTTCTTGTTTTGGAATGTAACGATAAAGCTTCGTTTTATTCTTCGTCCAAATAACCTCTTTCGGCGTTAAACCAACTTGTGGTTCTGGTTCGCGTAATAAAACTTCGCTCGCTCTTTTCACACGGCGATATGCTTTACGATATTCTTCTGGGTACAACTCCAATTGCTTTTCCCATTCCGTTACGAATGTAGTCATTTTTTCTATCTCCTTTTTGGTCAATTTCTTTCTAAAAAAAGAAGTGCATTCCTGCTATGGATATGCACTTTTTTTCTTACTTCATTACATGTATAATCCGCCGTTAATGTTTAATTGCTGACCTGTGATATACGCACCGTCACGGCATAGATATACTACACCTTTTGCAATTTCATCAGCTTGACCAAAACGTTTTTTCGGGATTTTCGCAACGATTTTTTGACGCACTTCTTCTGGTACTTCTGCTACCATTTCAGTATCAATAAATCCTGGGCAAATTGCGTTTACAGTTACATTTGTTCTTGCAAGCTCTAACGCTAATGATTTTGTAAATCCTAACATACCTGCTTTTGCTGCTGAGTAGTTTGTTTGTCCAAATCCACCTGCTTGGCCAATAATAGACGAAATACTAATGATTCTACCTTCTTCTGCTTCCGATATGTATGGAAGTACAGCGCTTGTCGTATTAAATACACTGCTTAAGTTCACGTCAATTACGCGCTCCCAATCTTCACGATTTAACTTTTTGAATGTACGATCTCTTGTAATACCAGCATTATTAACAAGGATAT
>NZ_JBFUIN010001105.1:0-812 GCF_056401855.1 Bacillus sp. P4_D3 | reverse complement strand
GGAAGTCTTGGTCTAGTACCTTCTGAAACTAATCTCCTAATGTGGCTGTTTTCGTCACGTAACCACTGTTGTAATATGTCTAAGGTTTCTTCATGGTATTTTTCAAGATAAGGACGAATGGCATATTCAGCAGTATTCCTTTTTGTTATTTCATACATTGCGTTGAATGAGGAGTCAAAATCGTTAAGTCCATATTTTTCAACGTATTTTGCGATAGGCATGTACATGTATCCGTTTGTAAATGTGCCTACTTCTGTTGTGTTTTCTGGTCCCAATGTTTTCAGTAATATATGTATTGCTTCATTAAAATCTTTTTGTAATGCATTGTGTAATTCATCTGCTATTACTTCGACACGTTGCTTTAACTCTAAATTTTCAACTTTACATGTTACAGAATCTACAAAGTTTTTTTTAGAGAAATTAGGCTCGTGTTTACAAATAGAATCAGCCATTTTTTCTGCTAATTCTTTATTGAATAAAAATTTTAATGGAACGTATTTACCCATTTTTTCACCTCATTGGTCAGATAAAAACAATTTTTATTTTTTAATCGACAACCCATACACCAACGTCTCACTAGGAGTCGTTATACTAAAACCTGTCGTCTTATAATCAAGTTTCACCGTATCACCAGTGTAGTCTTTTGTGAATGAGTCCATTTGTACAATAAGCTGTTCATCTTCATATACAACATCATCCGTATTATATGTATCCCAAATTAAATCAACATCAACGAAAATGCTGCAAGAGTTTGTCATTGTTCCTCTAATGCGAATAATCTTTTTGTCTTCACGTTCTAGTCTATGTATAGC
>NZ_JBFUIN010001104.1:0-812 GCF_056401855.1 Bacillus sp. P4_D3 | reverse complement strand
GTTCAAGTCCGTGAATCGGTCCTAAAAAGTAGCCGTGATCTATCGCTAACATAACTGCTCTGCCGTCAGGTAAAATTGTATTTAATCGATTTTTAAATCCCCAAGTCATTAGGAATCACTCCTTCGTTAATGTTGGATTTTCAGTTTGTACAGTATCTTTATTTGGTAAATGTGGTGACTTTATAAAAACAGCTTTAAAAGGCTTATCGGAATGGTTAATAAGATAATGAGATTCATGAGGTCGAACTTGCAAGACATCACCTTGTTTGATCGGAACTCTCTCGTTATTCACATAGAAATCTATTTCGCCTTCTAACGCATAGAAGACTTCTTCGCACGTTGTATGATAGTGATTTTGAAACTCTTGCCCAGGCTGAATAACGACTAGGCCAAGATCGATATTTGGACCTTGTATTAAATATTTAGGCCCGTTATCACCGAAGCGATAGGTGAAATCATCCTCATTCACTTTAAGCATAGAAATCACTCCTTTATGTAATGTGTTACAGCGCACCTGGGGCAATCCACATATGTGATGTGAGGCCTTTATCAGCTAAAGAAAGTTGGCTAGCATACACTGTTTTCCATGTTTCATAGAATCCTTTATAAAGCTCATGATTTTCAGCGTTTGGCTTAAATGTGTTTTCCCACTGTACAAATTGTTCGGCAGTTTCTTCCATCGATTCAAAAATGCCTACGCCAACTCCAGCGGCAATTGCCGTACCTAAAGCAGCGGCTTCTTTTACAACGGGTACTTTAACAGGGATTCCGAGGACATCTGCTAGTATTTGTGGCCAAAGTTTACCTTTAGC
>NZ_JBFUIN010001103.1:0-817 GCF_056401855.1 Bacillus sp. P4_D3 | reverse complement strand
AACTTCACGTTCATCATATACTTGCCCATCTAAGAAAATATGATCTTCGAAATTTTCCCCCGGCATATACTCCATCACAAAAAAGTTCTTTTTCTCCCATATGAAATGATCATGTAGATTAGGAATTGACGCATGATTTAATGTTTGTAAAATCACTTTCTCTTGCTCAAATGATTTTCTACCAGACTCATATCTTTGTTTACTTTGCCTTAATTGTTTTAAGACTTTATATTTATTTATTTGTAAATCATTAACGACATATGTAACCCCATAACTGCCCATTCCAATTACTGATTCAATCTTATAACGCTCTGCAACGATTGTATTTTTTCGCAGTGGTCTATCAAATAAAGCTAGTATACGACGCCATTTCATCAGCTACTTGAAAAGAAGCTACGGCTTTTACGTTTTCTTTTATAATGCTGATGCCCATAACCAGATGAACGTCGTTTATTATCGCTACTTGAATACGAGCGCCCTCTATGACGATAATCACTACTTGAATACGAACGATGTTTTTTCTTTCCTAATAAAGAATCAATAATTTTTTTGAACATCCCTTCACCTCTTGTATAAAATTTTCTTTTAATTATACCAACAATTCTTGTCTATATTTGTGACAAGTTTGTAAAGAGTAAAAAACGACGAGTTAAGCCCGCCGTTACTTTCAATCTTCCTCTTCATCAAAAACTTCATCAATCATGCATTTCTCTAATAAATACTCAAATGTAATATCTGCCAGGTCCTCAATTTCTTCTCTTTTTGGAACGTACCCTCTTTCAATTAGTCGCTCATAAAAAAACTCCGCAATCTCTTC
>NZ_JBFUIN010001102.1:0-818 GCF_056401855.1 Bacillus sp. P4_D3 | reverse complement strand
GGAGATGCATCACATATGATGCATCTCCCTTTCTTACTACCAATCAATTGTTTTTGCTTCCTATATATTCAATAGCTTCTTTTAATAACTCCTCAAAATTATGAGGATAATCATGATTTAAGTTAGGCACAACTTTATACTTATGTTCTATATTTTTATCCTTTAATAACTTTACAAATTGCTGTGTACATTCGAAACAATCTTCATCTTGATCCCCACATATTATATATCCTTTTATGCTTTTATCATGTAATATTCCAATCATTTCTTCCCATTCTTCCATTTCCGGGAGCCACGGTGCCACAAAAATAAAACCGTTCACTTCTATTTCACCTTGTAACATGGAATGTAACGCTACTCTTGCCCCAGCAGAAAAGCCACCAATAATAATATTTTCAAATGTATTATTCAATATAATCTTATTGTAATGTCCTTTTAACTCTTCTCTTCCTCTTTCGATATTATCCCAAACATATCCATCTGAAAATTGAATTTGGGAAGATTGAGGCAATGCCAGCATAAAACCTTGTTCCATTACAGAGTTCCAATATGGTTCTATTATTTGTATATTTTCTTGATCCCCATGCAGTGTTATTAGTAGATTTTCATTTTGTTTGCTGTATTTATATTTCAGGTCTGCTTGTTCCGATTTCTTTGCTAATTCTTCTCTTTCTTTACATAATTGAACCATTCTATGAAACTCTTCAAATTTATGTAGTGGTTTTAAATCATCATCGGAAATTAAATACTCGCTTCCGTACCAAAATCCATTCTCTATAATGGCTTCCTTCATTAAATACATCGCTTCTTCTTCAAGT
>NZ_JBFUIN010001101.1:0-818 GCF_056401855.1 Bacillus sp. P4_D3 | reverse complement strand
TCATACTTTCCGACATAATACTTAATAATTCAGCAATGTTCTGATCGTGCTGTTTGTCTTCAACAAGTGTATATGTTTGAATAGTCGGTTGCTCCAATCTGAAAACCTGCACAATAAACTTCGCAAGCTCATCGTTTGAAATAAGTGGTAACCTATATCCCTTACCTCCAGGAATCACTGGCATGAGCCCTCTTCGCATACTCATCACAAGCAAACCTAATCCTGCTATCTGCTCTGTACTTCCTGTTTTACTACTACCAACTACAGTTGGCGGATTAATTACAGAAAGCGGATAACCTACTGCTGATGCCTGGTGACGGATATAAAGATCTGCTAAAAATTTTGTTCTCTCATATGGATTTTTCATTTTCAAATAATTGTTTCCTTCTTTAAACACATCAATTGCAATCTTGCTATTTTTATCATCAAAGGGACTCATATAACCTACAACATGAATAAATTGTTGCAAGCCCTTCAATTGATGAATACTTTTAGCTAATTCACTAATATGTTTGGCGCCATTTAAAAATACGGAAGCTGCCTCTTTACTTGTCACTTGAATATCCATGGGGCCTCCTGCGTGAATAATCACATCCGTTTTCAATATCCTCTCCTTATCTTCAGCACTTAGACCTAAATCTATTTTCGTCAAATCACCTTCAATAAAGTGCATAACTGCCTTTTTTAAGATGCCTCTTTCTTGAAAAATGCGTGTTGCTTTACTTTTCGACCTCACTAAAAGAAGAATTTTAACATCCTCTTTGGCTAATTCTTTCACTAATTGCTTTCCAATAAAGCCTGTTCCACCAATTAAAAAT
>NZ_JBFUIN010001100.1:0-819 GCF_056401855.1 Bacillus sp. P4_D3 | reverse complement strand
GATAAAAAAGAGCCGCATTTAAGTGGCTCTTTTTTACTTTGGAAAACATCTCCCAGTTTGGTTCTATTTACTTGTCTTTAAGCTTAATAGAATGTGATAAAGTGAGGATGGGAGTGATAAAGAGATGAAAGAATTACAAGGAAAAATAGCAGATTATACCCGTTTCGGACAAGTACTTTTGTCTATAAGTACATTTTTAATGATCGGTTTATTAATTCCAAGCGGAGTCAAAGATATGGTGCAGTCTTTTGTTATGATGGGGAGTATTGTTGTATTTTTAGTTCTTGCTTTTTTCTTCTTTAAGTGTGTTAGAACGATGCGTGACCAATTAGAGGAGAGCGAATATGAAGAAAATTGTTAAATAGAGCGCTACGAAAAGAAAAAATCTTTTTGTAGCGTTTTTTCGTTTTTGAAGAAAATGTATGCGGTTTATATTGACAATGATAATCTATATCAATTAAAGTAGAATAGTAGTTAATGATTATCATTATCAATTAGAGGTGAAAGAATGAAAAAATCCATTACGCTGTTCACAGCGATCTTATCTATTTTTTTCTTATTAATAGGTTGCAGTGCAAAAGAAAACGAAAAAGCATCCGCCACAAAAACAGATAAAGGAACAGACAAAATCGAAATTACCGATCTCTCAGACAGAAAGATAACATTCAATAAAGTTCCTGAAAGTTTTGCGACGTTAAGTATGGGTGACATGAATGTTATCCACGCTTTAGGAGGAAAAATCGTCGGGCGTCCAGATGCAAAAATTCCCCTTCCAGAAGATTTGCAAAAAACACAAGTAATTGGAAATGCACATCAGCC
>NZ_JBFUIN010001099.1:0-820 GCF_056401855.1 Bacillus sp. P4_D3 | reverse complement strand
GGATTTTATGTGTGAAAACTGGGGAAGCTCAATGATGGTCTCGCGAGGCAGAGTACATCAATTAGAAGAATTACCCGGTTTTGTTGCACTTAGAAATAACAGAATAGTGGGAATTATAACGTGTAAAGTGATAGAAAACATGTGTGAAATTGTATCGTTAAATAGTTTTGAGGAAGGAAAGGGGATTGGTACAAAACTGGTGGATTGTGTGCTGCAAGTGGCAAAAGAGAACGAATGTGAAAAAGTGTGGCTCATTACGACGAATGATAATATGAACGCACTTCGTTTTTATCAAAAACGTAACTTCATGATGACGAACTTGTATATTGATGCGGTAAAAGAAGCACGAAAAATAAAGAAAGAAATTCCGTTTATTGGTTATGATAATATCGCGATTTCACATGAAATTCAGCTGGAGTATATTTTATCCCGCATTTGAGGGCAGTAAAACTCCCACTGATTAAAGTTTCACTTTATGAGTAGAGTGGAAGTTGTGTAACAATTTTCAGAAATATAAAACAATAACCTTGACGAATGTTATATTTTGGTTTAGTTTAAAATTGTAATCTATTACCATATTAAGGGGTGACGATGTGGCAACTATACGTGATGTTGCAAAATTGGCCGGTGTTTCAGTCGCAACCGTTTCAAGAGTCATTAACGAAAAAGGATATGTCCATGAAGATACGGTGAAACAAGTAAAAAAAGCAATTGAAGAATTACATTATAGACCGAATGCTACAGCAAAGCCTTTATTTAAACAGCCTTCAACGATGATTGCATTACTTGTAGATAATTTGCATAATCCATCATACATCAC
>NZ_JBFUIN010001098.1:0-821 GCF_056401855.1 Bacillus sp. P4_D3 | reverse complement strand
ATAATATTAGTTGGTGTATTTACAGCATTTTACGTTTTAAAAGACAGTAGTCTTTGGGGGATATGCGCGTGGCATTCCATTTGGAATTGGGCGCAATATAACGTCTATGGTTTTGCAGTTAGTGGCATGACGATATATTCAACGCCGCTATTTAAACCTGTAACAAATGGGTCAGAAGTGCTTCATGGAGGCTCATTTGGTATTGAAGGTAGTATCATTACAACAATAATGCTTTCTATCGCTTCAATCGTTTTATGGAGACAGTTATGGGGGAGAAGAGCGAAACAACGAGATTTTAGTTAATGAAAGTGGGAGAAACTATGGGGATTGTAGCATTTGAGGGAGCGAGCGCTGTTGGTAAGAGTACAACATGCCGTGAACTAGAAAAAAATTACGGTGCATTTATTATACCTGAAGTTAATCTATTATTTGAAAGACCAAAAAATGAACATAGAACATGGTATTTTGAAAAACAAGTAGAGCGCTGGAATATAGCAATGCAGAAGTCGCAGCAATATGAGTTAGTAATACTCGATGGTGATATTTATCAGCCACTTAGTTATAATTGGTGTTTCCATTTTGATATATTTAATCAGCCGTTATCTTTAATAGAAAACTTTTATAAAGAAAAGATAATTAACGAAGAAATTGGTTTTCCAGATCAATATTTTTATTTATATACAAGTGATGAAGAGCTTAGAAARCGGAAAGAGTCTGATGGGACGAAAAAAAGAAGAAACTTTGAAAAACATTTACATATAGCTAGACCGTTCCAACGTTATTATGAAAACTTAAATAATGTTACAAAAGGGTACTGCAAG
>NZ_JBFUIN010001097.1:0-825 GCF_056401855.1 Bacillus sp. P4_D3 | reverse complement strand
GCCCAAATCGGTGGCACAAGCTTACTTATCATCGTAGGTGTAGCATTAGAAACGATGAAGACGCTTGAAAGTCAGCTTGYGAAACGTCATTATAAAGGTTTTATTAAAAAAGTAAATTAATTACGAAAACACACTAGAAGTCCCAATAGCGACCTAGTGTGTTTTTATTATAAAAACTTATAATAATGGAGGTTTTGTCTTATGAGTCAAAGAATTGCCTACTATGATATTTCGCCTGATGGTATGAAAATTATGATGGATATGGAGAAATACACGAAGAAATCCTCAATTAATCGCGCTGTTAGAGAGCTTATAAAAATTAGAGTCTCTCAAATTAATGGTTGTGCTTATTGTATCGATATGCATACTTCTGACGCCCGAAAATTAGGTGAAACCGAGCAAAGAATTTATTGCTTAAATGCTTGGAATGATTGTGATTTTTATACTCCTGAAGAAAAAGTTGCTTTGGAACTATCGGAGCATATTACTCTCATTCCTACTAAAAGAGTTCCTGAAAATCTATACAACCGAGTACGTGAATACTTTGACGAAAAACAATATGTTGATCTTGTGTTAATCATTAATCAAATAAACAGCTGGAATCGAATTTCTATTGCGATGGGCAATACCGTAATAAAAAAATAACACTCATCCACCAAACAATATGCGATCGATTTAGTTAATTGTAAAATTAAATACACCCTATATAAAAACACAGTTGGTTATTTCCCCCACTGTGTTTTTGATTTTACTATCTCTAATCTGTATTCTAATATGTTAATCATTTTCTTCTAAAGTTTGAATACGTTTTTCGCTGTTTTCCAC
>NZ_JBFUIN010001096.1:0-830 GCF_056401855.1 Bacillus sp. P4_D3 | reverse complement strand
TCATAGGATAATCTCTTTTATGCTTATTTTTGTAGAGAATGTACTGTTAACTTTAGTTGTTCAATAAATTCTCGGGTAGCAGCGCACATGTATTTATCTTTTCTATAAATAAGTCCTATATCTATTGTTGGAGTGGGGTTTTCAATTTTAATAGATTGAATGTGTTCGCTTTGCAAAAAGTCTATATAAGGTTTTGGTAATACTGTAATTCCCATACCTTTTGAGACCATTTGAATTAAAGATTCCATTGTACTAATTTCTAAAATTGGCTTTGGTTTAAAGTTAAAGTTTTGGCAATGAGATGTAATTAGTTCTGTTAAATGGAAATTTTTAGGTAGAAGAATTAAAGGATAGTCCTGTAATTCTTCAATAGATACATACTTACGTTCAGTTAAAGAATGGCTGGTTGGTACAACTAATGTAAGTTCACTTTTATATAGTGGGATAGAAACAATCTCTTTATCTTGCACTGGGAGAAATGTAATGCCAATATCTAATTCGTTTTGTAATAATTTTTCACGAATTTCTCCTGTACGAAGACCTAATACAGAAAGCTCAATATTAGGATATAAATTATTGAAATTTAAAATGGCTGGTGGTAGTAAATAATTTACGACGGTTAACAATGAGCCGATTGTTAAGGATCCATGCTGTAATCCGTTTAAATCTTGAATGGCAGAACGGGCTTGTTCGACTTCATGAAAGATTGTTTTACTGTGCGATAATAAAACTCTTCCTGCTTCAGTTAAAGATATTTTTTTACCAATTCGATCGAAAAGTGGCATGCCTACTTCATGTTCTAATGCACGTATTTGTTGACTTAGTGAAGG
>NZ_JBFUIN010001095.1:0-830 GCF_056401855.1 Bacillus sp. P4_D3 | reverse complement strand
ATTTTACTTCTTTCCATCTGCTGCATAATAAAAATGATTATTGATGGTACAAATAATAAAATCATAAAATAAATAATAACCATTTATCTGTTCGATGATAAATGGTTATTATTTACGTTAAAGTTACATCTTCTTAAAACTCCTCAAAACAAGAAACTCCCATAATCTCCAAGGAAGAACCTTCTTCGCAAAGATCATAAATTTGACACCTTTCCCAATTGGGTATCGTAATGTAGTACGCCTTGCTTCAGCAATTTCTACGATTTTATTTGCAACATCTATCGGATTACCAAGTGTATCGTTGCCATTGTTTATGTGCTTTTGTATTTTATCCATATATTCTTTGTAAGGAGAGGTTGTATCAGATTGGTTTTCAGCTAATTGTTTCCCAACTTCCCATATGTTCGTATTATAAGAACCAGGTTCAAGTAAGGCAACGTCTATTCCGAAAAGCTTTACTTCTAAGCGAAGTGATTCACTCCAGCCTTCTAATGCATATTTTGAAGAAACGTAAGGAGATAGTCCAGGGAATCCGACTTGACCGCTAATGCTACTTATATTAATGATTTTTCCACTTTTCTGTTCTCTCATAAATGGTAAAACAAGCTGAGTGATTGATATAGCTCCAAAAAGATTCGTTTCAAATTGTTTTCGGTATTCCTCTACAGGGAGTTCTTCTATAAAGCCCCCAGTTGCATATCCTGCATTATTTATAAGTAGGTCTATTCTGTTTATTTCTTTTAAAAATAATTGGAAGTTATGTATAGAATTTTGATCTGTTACATCTAATTGTTGTACTTGTATATGTTGTTGTAAGTTGAGTTTAGTAG
>NZ_JBFUIN010001094.1:0-831 GCF_056401855.1 Bacillus sp. P4_D3 | reverse complement strand
ATATTACGTTTATCATTCTTTTCGCATCAAGTGGATACCTCGAAATTTCAAACTGTTTAAAAATAGAGAGTGGAACTGGCAATGCGGAAATAGAAGAGATGAAAAAAATGATAATCAATGATAATAATACGTACAAGTCAATTATTAAGTTGACTAAAATATATAAAGATGGTGAGACGGAATCTTATACTTCTAAGAAGGAGTTATAACGTATCTATTTCAATTAATTCTCATACACTATACTATGCTATGTATGAGAGTTGTTACATAAAATATATTAATCGATTAAATGTATCTTGGATCCCATCGCTCTAATTCTTTAAATTTTTACTGAAACTGAGTAAAGTTTGCAGAAAGTAGGAATATTAATTCTAAATTAATGAGTAGATAAGTATGTAGCATTTTTTTATAGGAAAATCATTTCAATAGAATTAGATGTTATAATAAATTTGCATTTACGTATAATTTATAATTATTTGATATTTGAAGGTTGAGTTTCATAGACATTTACTTAGATAATAAATAAGTGTGTATAAAAATACTAATAAAAGTTAACTCATGAAAATGTTGAGCCTAGTTGATTTTAAAGAAAGCGGGAATGTAAATGATATATGAAGCAAATATACATACAAGAAAAAAATTAGTTTCTATGTTCGAGGATTTTAATAATGTTGTTCTACTTTCTTATTTACAAGGACATATGGGCATCGCTTGGGTGAACAATCTTGAAAACCCGACAGTAGCACAGATTACGGTAGGAATTTTCACATTTTACGCTGGGGATCCAAATGCGAAAGAGACAGAAGAGTTATTACGTAACATCCCTGAAAG
>NZ_JBFUIN010001093.1:0-838 GCF_056401855.1 Bacillus sp. P4_D3 | reverse complement strand
TTCATACGCCGTATGTAAATTTATTTATTTTTACATTCAAATTATATAAAAATAATGGTAAGATTACTTCGATTTATCTTACTACTTTAAGGAGGTATTTTTATGAAAAAAATTGTCGGGTTGTCTCTAGCTTTTGTTTCTGTCATATCTATTACCATTCCTTCTTCGACATTTGCAGCAAATCATTATGACACATTCGGAGGGAAGTTAACGGGTGGTGTAGGAAATTGGGGGAAGTCCACACAATATTATTGGATTGATAGTTCAGCTTCTGGAGAATCCTCTAGAATTAATAGTTCTATGAGCGCTTGGGTTCATACAGGTAAAATTGTATCGACGCCTATTTCTTTTAGAAATACTTCAAACAAGCCTTCTAGTGTAATAGATATTTACAAAGGCAATTATTATCCACGTTCAAGTGGTATTCTTGGTGAAACAAAATTTTATAGAAGCGGTAGTCAAATTGATTCGTCTTCTAACTATTCTTGGGCAAAAATTCAACTCAATTCATCGTCATTCGATTCTCTAAATACTTATCATAAGTCAGGAACCATTGCTCATGAAATGGGACATGCATTTGGTCTTGCTCATAACAATTATGAAGGTGACTCTATTATGTGTCAGTTTGGCGCAGGTAGAACTGTAAATACACCAGATTCAGGTTCACTTTACGGAATTAACTCATTGTATTAATTAGTATTCTATATTAGGAATGGAGTGAATTATATGAAAAAGAAATTTATTGCGAGTGGACTTATATGTATCATATTAACTTCAAGTGTTGCATTTTATATTTATAGTGATTCACAAGAAGTAGAAATGAAGCAAAGCTCTCCCG
>NZ_JBFUIN010001092.1:0-838 GCF_056401855.1 Bacillus sp. P4_D3 | reverse complement strand
GAATTTATCAGGTGAAATATTAGAAGTACCTCAGTTTATACCAGGTTGTGAAATGAAGTTAGCGTTCTCGTTCGAAATGGAACAGCCAGAGATAGGATGTCAAGAAATTGAAGCTTTATTGCAATCTATTTGGGGAAAAGAGCGAATGATTACACAGAAAATTTCATACGAATATAATAAGCAAGCGATTTCATATCATAATAAGGTAGAGGTTCTATTTCAAAAAGCGATTACAGAAGACCATGTTGATGATTTAATAGCTGTTATTTCACACATGATAGAAACGGTGCGAACAATACAACATTTTCTTCAAAAATAGAGATAAAGGAGAAAAACAAATGATAAAAGATATGCAACCATTTTTACAACAAGCTTGGGAAAAGGCTGGTTTTAAAGAGTTTACTGAAATTCAAAAACAAGCGATTCCAACTATTTTAGAAGGACAAGACGTTATAGCTGAATCTCCAACTGGAACAGGAAAAACATTAGCGTACTTATTACCACTTTTACATAAAATTAATCCTGAAATTAAACAACCTCAAGTTGTAATTTTAGCGCCAACTCGTGAACTTGTTATGCAAATTCATGAAGAGGTTCAAAAGTTTACAGCAGGAACTGATATTTCAGGTGCGTCTTTAATTGGTGGTGCGGATATTAAGCGCCAAGTTGAAAAATTAAAGAAACACCCAAGAGTTATTGTCGGTTCACCAGGACGTATTTTAGAATTGATTCGTATGAAAAAATTAAAGATGCATGAAGTGAAAACGATTGTATTTGATGAGTTTGATCAAATTGTAAAACAAAAGATGATGGGTGCTGTACTTGATGTAATTAAATC
>NZ_JBFUIN010001091.1:0-838 GCF_056401855.1 Bacillus sp. P4_D3 | reverse complement strand
CTTTAACATATCCATCAGCAGAAGTCATTCGTTCAGCTATTGAAGGATATGCGGCTGAATGTAATGGGGAATTAAAATTTGAGAGTAAAGTTAAACCGATTATTTTTAACTTGGAAAATGTAATGTACTGCGCTGAAATAAAGATGGATCGCGGAGGATATTACATATCTTGCAGTGAAGTATAATATTTTTGGAAACCTTACATGTTTAAACTATGTAGGGTTTCTTTTTTAGTTTTGTAAGATATAAAGTAATATTTTTTATTTACAAACATGCTGTTTTGTACTTTTTACCCTTCCAACATTTTTCTTTACAATGAAGAAAAATATGTGAGGTGGTATAACTTATGATGAATCGAGTTGTATTAATCGGTAGATTGACAAAGGAGCCAGAATTATACTACACAAAACAAGGAGTCGCTTATGCACGAATATGTGTTGCGGTGAATAGAGGTTTTCGAAATAGTTTAGGTGAACAACAAGTCGATTTTATAAATTGTATTGTTTGGCGAAAATCGGCTGAAAATGTAACAGAATATTGTATGAAGGGCTCACTTGTTGGGATTACCGGGCGTATTCATACGAGTAATTACGATGATGAGCAAGGAAAGAGAGTATATAGAACTGAAGTTGTGATTGAGAGTATTACATTTTTGGAGAGAAGGCGGGAGGGTGCATCGCAATAATATTAGAATTTTAATGATAGTTTCGGATTGATTAGGTGGAAAGAGAAAGAATGAAAAAGTATGATGCTGGGAAGAAATCAGCAAAATTAAGCATCCGAGTAGGAGTATAGAGTGATAACATGTTACAATACAGCTAAGAACACGCAATAAAGG
>NZ_JBFUIN010001090.1:0-840 GCF_056401855.1 Bacillus sp. P4_D3 | reverse complement strand
GTCATAAAATGATTGATTTAAGTATCGGGAATCCCGATATGCCTCCTGCTGATTTCGTAAGAGAAGCAATGGTACATACAGCAAGTGCAAAAGAAAGTTACGGATATACGTTATCTGGTATTCAAGAATTTCACGAAGCTGTAACTGAATATTACAACAACACTCATAATGTTATATTAAATGCTGAAAAAGAAGTTTTATTATTAATGGGTTCACAAGACGGACTCGTTCATTTACCTATGGTTTTTGCAAATCCGGGAGATATAATACTAGTTCCTGATCCAGGATATACAGCTTATGAAACAGGAATTCAAATGGCCGGTGCAACATCTTACTACATGCCATTAAAGAAAGAAAATGATTTCTTACCTAACTTAGAAGTTATCCCTAAAGAAATTGCCGATAAAGCGAAGATGATGATTTTGAACTTCCCAGGGAATCCAGTTCCAGCAATGGCTCATGAAGATTTCTTTAAAGAGGTAATTGCATTCGCGAAAAAACATAATATTATCATTGTCCATGATTTTGCTTATGCTGAATTTTATTTTGATGGTCAAAAGCCAATTAGCTTCTTATCTGTACCTGGTGCAAAAGAAGTTGGTGTAGAAATAAACTCTTTATCAAAAAGTTATAGTTTAGCAGGTAGCCGTATTGGATATATGATTGGAAATGAAGACGTTGTTGGTGCACTAACACAGTTTAAATCGAATACAGACTACGGTGTATTTTTACCAATTCAAAAAGCAGCATCTGCTGCACTAAGAAATGGCGCAGAGTTTTGCGAGAAAAACCGAAGCATTTACCAAGAACGTAGAGATACTTTAGTGGACGGATTCCGTA
>NZ_JBFUIN010001089.1:0-841 GCF_056401855.1 Bacillus sp. P4_D3 | reverse complement strand
ATAAAATCGATAACCACTCTGCTCATCGACTTTTACTGGTTGTAATAATTCCACTTTATCGTAGTGTCTCAACATACGTATACTAATGGAAGATAGTTTTGAAAAATCCCCTATTTTAAACATCATTTCCTCCTATAAGTTACATCTACTTCGAAGCTCAATTTTATCTTAAACAATGACATAGTGTGAGAGTCAACTACTTTTAATTATTTAAACATTAATTAAATATATTATATTTACATAATAAAAATCGCACATTTCCGTTTTTATAACCAATTAATTTAATCAATATACTAGTTGTTCAGTTTAATTATTTTTCTCAAGACATTCATAAACAGCCATCATTTCCCGCTTATTCAACTCACGAATTCGATTAAATATTAGAATGTTTGCAACATCCTCAGTTCGTAAGCTTTCATCCACAACATCACTAACTTTTCCAGTTAACCAGGTTTGCACGTCTATGTCATCGACGATTTCTTTACGTCCTTCATCGTTAATACCACTTGCATTACAAGTTACACACGGAATTGTTAATTTAAACACGCCGTCATGCAGGTTATCTTCTGTTATTACTTTCTTTCCGTTACAGAATGGACATGGGTTGCTTTTTTTAATTTTATTAATTTGAGTAACTAATTTTTTATAACCAAATGTTTCATATACATATGTTAGTTTTTTATATTTTCCATTTGTGAAATACTTATCTATGATAGTTTCTCTTGTTTCATTGATATTTTGGAAATCACAAATAGTCACCTTATTTTTATTGCTGATGGATTCGACATTACCTTTAATTTCGCCCCAGAATGGTAATACATTTTGTAATACCATTTCATAG
>NZ_JBFUIN010001088.1:0-845 GCF_056401855.1 Bacillus sp. P4_D3 | reverse complement strand
ACTTAGTGTTACTTTCTTTGGATGGAGTTCAAGATGGCTAGAAATAAGTGCGTTAGTTTCTGGTTTTGCAGTTAGTACAATTTCTACCATGACGAGTACTTTATTGTTTCTACATGTGGAAGGCGGGGGAAAGATTTATAATAAAAATCAACAAGCGATTATTATTGGTATCGTTTTTCTTTTACTAATAATCGTATTGTTAGCGATTAGTTTTCTATCGCCACCGCTGATAACATGCATATATGGGATTTTTTTAATCAGTATCCTTTTTGCTATAAAAAAAATGCCGAGAACAGAGTTAGCCAAAGGGCTTTTACCTATCTCCATCGTATCGGTAGTAGGAAAGTTTCTTTTTGTCTCAATGCTTATTCTTTTGATACGAACAAGTCGTAACATAAATAATGAACAATATATTTTCTATTTTTTTCTACTCTCTATAGCGCTTATTTGTTTCATGTTTTTGAGTTTGTTGAAAGGAAAGTTCTTTCATAAACTTTCATCTTCTTTACCAATCCGATTAAAGGCAGAATCATTTTTACTTGGATTAGGAAATGGATATTTATTTTTGATAGGTATTTTTTATAGTTTTACTTTCTATAACATGTTAACCTGTATTTTCATTGTAGTTGGCCCATACCTATTAGAGATTTTGATGTCCATATTTTTAGATATCAAAGCTGCTAAGAAAGTTAATCCAATCCATTTGTTTTTAGTATGTACTTTAATCATGATATTCGGGTTTTATTCTCCACTATTTATAGTCCTTAGCGTTACATTTGGGAGCTATGCCATCAATAGTATTTCTTCTCAAAATAATATGAAAGTATATATGGTGAATGCTACAC
>NZ_JBFUIN010001087.1:0-845 GCF_056401855.1 Bacillus sp. P4_D3 | reverse complement strand
TTTCAGTATAATGTGGAGTTTAAATATCCTTCTTATTTTATATTCGTTATGAATGTTTTAATTCCTTTTTAATACGATACATGAAATTTTATGTAGAAACATTACTACAAAATACATAAATGTTTGATATTATAGTAATGTTGATTAATTGTAAGGAAAGGAACTAACTATAAAATGAATAAAAACATATTAATTATTGATGATGATAAAGATATTGTAGAATTACTGGCTGTTTATTTACGAAATGAAGGCTATAACATTTATAAAGCTTATGATGGTGATGAAGCATTACAAATGATATCTACATATGAAGTTGACCTTATGATTTTGGATATTATGATGCCCAAACGAAACGGATTGGAAGTTTGTCAAGAAGTGCGTGAAAATAATACTGTACCTATCCTTATGCTTAGTGCAAAGGCTGAAGATATGGATAAAATTTTAGGACTTATGACCGGCGCAGATGATTATATGATTAAACCATTTAATCCACTAGAATTAGTGGCTAGAGTGAAAGCTTTATTACGAAGATCCTCTTTCCAAAATGCTACTTCCCAAAAGAATGAAGATGGTATTATTCGTATTCGTTCTGTTGAAATACATAAACATAATCATACTGTTAAAGTAAATGGAGAATATATTAAACTCACATCTATTGAATTTGATATTTTATATTTACTTACGAGTAATACAGGAAGAGTCTTTAGTTCCGAAGAAATTTTTGAACGCGTTTGGAATGAAGATGGTTATGGTTCAAATAAAACTGTGATGGTTCATATTAGTAATTTGCGGGATAAACTTGAAACAGTAATGAATGGAGAAAAGTTTATTCATACTGTTTGGGG
>NZ_JBFUIN010001086.1:0-845 GCF_056401855.1 Bacillus sp. P4_D3 | reverse complement strand
GCTTATAGGAAGTTGTATACTTGGCTGAATTACATAAAAATTATCTTTTTGTTCGTTGTGATTCATATAAGATACAGTTTCATTATAAAAACGATAATGTTCTACTAAAAGTTCTGCGATTTTCGGATATCTTCTATATAAAATTTTAGACAGTCCAGAAAATTTATTCCGCTGCTTCTCGTATCCTTCTGGCTTTGTCATAATAACAACGTTCTTTTTATAACCATCATTCTGCGCTTTGAAAACTGGAATAGGATCTATAATCCCTCCATCTAACAGTTTTCGATTATCATATTCTACAGCAGGTGCAATAAATGGCACAGAGCTTGAAGCACGAATGATTTTCAAAATATCATTTCCATGTTCTATTTTATTATAATAAACTGCCTGTCCTGATTCGCAATCAGTCGTTCCGATTACAAACTGTTCATTTGAATTTAGGAAGGTTTGAAAATCAAACGGTACAATTTTGTTTGGTACTTCATCAAATAAAAAATCCATTCCAAATAATTCACGTTTTCGAATTAAGTTTCGATAAGATATATACCTGTGATCTGCTACTAGCTCTGTATTTACTTTCTYATTTCTTCCTTTTTGACGTGACAAATATGTTGCTCCCATACACGCTCCAGCGGATACACCGACTACATACGGAAAGAATAAGCCCCTTTCCATAAAATATTCGAGTACTCCTGCAGTATATAACCCTTTCATTCCGCCGCCTTCTAATACTAAACCGATATTCTTCATGCTCAATCCCTCTGCTTCTATTTTCTTAATTACATGTTAGCACAAGATTTTAGGATGAGGTTATATAAATTAATTGCAACAATAACGAAAAACTA
>NZ_JBFUIN010001085.1:0-847 GCF_056401855.1 Bacillus sp. P4_D3 | reverse complement strand
ATCATGTGGTGGATAAGGAATGGACTTCACTTTAGTTCAGATTATATTGCAAATCAAATTTATTTCATGTATAAAGGGTAATGATTTTAAGGATCGGGATTAATAAAAATTTATAAAACAAAAGATCCAGAGATAGAAGGGGGATATTCATGAATTTTAAAAATGAAAAAATATCATTACATTTAGAGGTTGTAAATTACCAATATAAAGATGCAAAAGACGAGTGTGATAGAAATTGGTTAAGAGTAAAGGCGAAACTATCAGAAGAAAATAAAGTTTTTGAAACGATGGATCCATTTTTACAAACTTTCGACTTACAGTACATGATAAAATGGTTTCAAGCATTACCAAACCCTACATATAACGAACTAGATTTCATCGAGCCAAATTTAGCGTTTGAATTTATGGGAGAAAAAGATGGGGAGTTTCACCTTATCATTCGCTTATCGCTGGAACTTAATCCCTCATGGTGTAAGGAAGAGGAGTACGAATTCTCTATCAGTATCACTCAAGATAATAGAGAGAATATTATTCGTTCTATTGAAGAGCAGCGAAAGAAATTCCCAAAACGATAATAAAAAGACTTGATAACCTACTAGAGGAAATCAAGTCTTTTTCATTAAATACGATTATCATGCCAGAAGTTTAATGGGAAGTGTTCGTTCTCATGATAGCTTTCTAATTCATATCCTCTTTCTTTCAGCCCTTTAATAATTCCAGGTACTGCTTTAACTGATTGTGGATGAATATCGTGCATAAGAATAACTTCTGTTGGATTTGTAGCACCAGCTAGAACGTTTTCTACGATTTTAGCTGAAGCAGCATCAATTGGCATTTTGTTGTATTT
>NZ_JBFUIN010001084.1:0-848 GCF_056401855.1 Bacillus sp. P4_D3 | reverse complement strand
GTCGAACCCCTAACCTCTTGATCCGTAGTCAAACGCTCTATCCAATTGAGCTACGGGCGCATATGGTGCCGAGGGCGGGGGTCGAACCCGCACGGTGGTCACCCACCGCAGGATTTTAAGTCCTGTGCGTCTGCCTGTTCCGCCACCCCGGCATGTCATATTGAAAATTGGAGCGGAAGACGGGATTCGAACCCGCGACCCCAACCTTGGCAAGGTTGTATTCTACCACTGAACTACTTCCGCAAGACATGTATGAGWTATTWTATTAAAAGTGCGGGTGAAGGGAGTCGAACCCCCACGCCAAAGGCGCCAGATCCTAAGTCTGGTGCGTCTGCCAATTCCGCCACACCCGCATATTTTTTTAAGAAAATGGTGAGCCATGAAGGATTCGAACCTTCGACCCTCTGATTAAAAGTCAGATGCTCTACCAACTGAGCTAATGGCTCTTAATGGCTGGGCTAGCTGGATTCGAACCAGCGCATGACGGAGTCAAAGTCCGTTGCCTTACCGCTTGGCTATAGCCCAATAATTAAGAAATGGTGGAGGGGGGCAGATTCGAACTGCCGAACCCRAAGGAGCGGATTTACAGTCCGCCGCGTTTAGCCACTTCGCTACCCCTCCGACATATATGGTGGAGGATGACGGGATCGAACCGCCGACCCCCTGCTTGTAAGGCAGGTGCTCTCCCAGCTGAGCTAATCCTCCATTTTGCCTGGCAACGTCCTACTCTCACAGGGACAAGGTCCCAACTACCATCGGCGCTAGAGAGCTTAACTTCCGTGTTCGGTATGGGAACGGGTGTGACCTCTCTGCCATCATTACCAGACTATATTCACCAGACTATATTC
>NZ_JBFUIN010001083.1:0-849 GCF_056401855.1 Bacillus sp. P4_D3 | reverse complement strand
CCAAGTGGTTCTTTTTTGTGAGCCAAATATAATAATTCTGCAATTTCTTTTGGCTCTAACTCATCTAAATCGCTTGCATCATCGAAATCTACCCAACAAAATTCATCAAATTCATCAATCTCTGCTTGAATGAGTTTATGTATGTTTTCTTCCTCAACATATTCAAATAAAGTATGATAATGAAAATCTGTCCACTCAAAATTATGCTTTAAAAGCAATACTTGATGAAGCGGTGAAGGGATGTTACTTGCAAACTCTTTAAACRTAATTCCAGATGTAATAAAACAATGACCCCGACGATTACCATTAATATATATCATATTGTTTACTTGGTCAGATCCTCCAGACAAAGCACCTAGCCACCTTCGTTTTATATGTTTCAATTCTATAGCATATTTTAACATGAAAAATTTTAGAAACATAGAAAAAACTTCAAAAACTATTTACAATTTCATGTGTTTTATTACATACTGATTACAAGAAAAAACGCCTGCTCATAAGCAGGCGTTTTTAAAGGATTTCATCCGGGTTTTGAGGGTGATGATTCCCCTCTTTTTTTTCATCTTTTTGGAACATCGATTGAATTTTATCGATTGTTTGTGGAGCTAATTCAATTATTTTTTCTGCTAAATGTGTCGCATTTTGTAAATGAAGAATATTTACCCCATCTTTATTCACGACTAGAAATGCTACTGGTGTAATTGAAACACCACCCGCGCTACCGCCACCAAATGCAGGGTTACCGTTTGCTCTTTGTCCATCATTCGTTTGGAAATCAGAACCTCCTGCTCCAAACCCGAACGCTACTTTAGAAACTGTTAACACTACACCACCGTCAGCCGTTTGAAC
>NZ_JBFUIN010001082.1:0-849 GCF_056401855.1 Bacillus sp. P4_D3 | reverse complement strand
GTATCATATAATTTTTCTAATCCAATCAACATATCTTTATCATTTAACATTGAATAACTAATTCGTAAATGATTATATTGATTTTCATGGTTTAATAGACAAGCTGTTCCGGGTAAAAAAGAAACATCTACTTCATTCGCTTTTTGTAATAATGTAAAAGGGTCGATTGACCGAGGGAGTGTAACCCATAAGTTAAATCCACCATTAGGTATTTCAAATTCTAATTCTTTTAATGGAGATAATATATCAATTGTTAAATCACGTCTAATTTGTAAAGCTGTACGTAATTTTTCTAAATGATTTTTCATTCGTTCCGCCCGTAAAAAAGGAAGTAGTGCTTTCTGCGTTAATAAAGGGCTACCAATATCCATAGAAGCTTTCACTGCATATAACCATTCAAAAATAGGACCTTCAGCTGCAAGCGCCGCGATGCGAAGGCCTGGTGCTAACGTTTTACTAAATCCTTTTAAATATATAACATGACCATTTGTATCAAAGCTTTTTATGGGGGGAGGTACTATAGCATCCTCAAAATAAATTTCTCCGAAAGAGTCATCCTCAATAATGAAGAAGTTATATAACTCTGCTAGTTCTACAAGCTCTATTCTTCGTTCTTTACTCATCAAAGTACCTGTTGGATTCTGAAAAGTAGGATTCACATATAACAAGACAGGATTTTTCCTTTGACAAATATCATCGATTAAGTCTGAGCGAATTCCGTTGTTATCAAGACTAACAGGGATAATTTGAACTCCTTTATTAACAAATACATCAAGCGCCGCTCCATAACATGGACTTTCTACTAAAACTAAGTCTCCGGGCTTTAATAATGTTTGAGCGATTAAATCA
>NZ_JBFUIN010001081.1:0-849 GCF_056401855.1 Bacillus sp. P4_D3 | reverse complement strand
GTATTAAACCAATTAGCTAGTGTTACCAGCTGTTCACATTTTCCCATCGTTTTTTGAAAATCTGCTAATAATGATATGTCCAAGTAATCACTTATCATCGTAATTTCTAAATTTTTATCCTTTAAATAATCTATTTCTCGTTCTGTCGTTTCACGCTCTTGCATATATAAATTTTGTGCATGGGTCCCCCACAACTCAATTCCTTCAAAACCGTTTTCATATGCAAATTGAACAATATCAGTAAATGAAATTAGTTGATGGCGAAATGAAATTGTACATAGCGAATATTTCATTGGTTTGAGCTCCCTTACCTTAAATTCAATGAACTTGTATTAGTTAAGACAGACTGATTTGTTTTCATATCTTTCCATGACAGAAACTGTCTCTCTAATTCATCCTTAATCTGCAGTTCAATTGTATTCATTTCATCAAGTTTTTCAATAATCGGTAATAACATATCTTTATTATTTGTCATTGCCATTTTAATAGCACGGTACTGTACATTTGTAAACCCTTGTACAATGTCTTCCACTCGATCACACCAATAATCAAATTCTTGCTCCGAATATTGTAACGTTTCACGGAAGTATGCAAAGGCATGTTCATAGCTATATTTACGTATTGCCAATACGGGTATTTGCTTTACTGCCGTTACGAGCCCGGAAAGTGAATACCCATCCTCTTCATTTACCATTTTTATTATTAATTCTTTTAATTCCATTGTTAGTTCATTATCATCTTTTTTGAATGTTTCCATGAAATAACTTTCTACCATCTCTTGTGTTGGCTCCTGAATTCCTTCTATATCAATGAAATAGCCTCCACCAAATGGGTTGTCTTTAACAGAAT
>NZ_JBFUIN010001080.1:0-854 GCF_056401855.1 Bacillus sp. P4_D3 | reverse complement strand
CTTATTGCCTTACCACTTGCATTAACAGATGCAGATGGGAGCCCAGTTCGCGCTGTTATTAGACCAATATAAATAGAAATATATAAAAGGGGCGTTTGATTAATATGAAAGAAAACGAAAAGGTAATTATGGAAAAAGGGATTCACACTGATTTTAAGGAAAATATGACGTACGGAGAGTATTTACAGCTAGATAGCTTATTATCTAGTCAACAAAGATTATCAGATCATCATGATGAAATGTTATTTATCGTTATTCACCAAGCGAGTGAGCTTTGGATGAAACTAATTTTACATGAACTGAATGCAGCAATTGAATCTATTAAACAAGATAAATTACCACCAGCTTTTAAAATGTTAGCACGTGTATCAAAAATTCAGTCGCAAATTATTCAATCTTGGGATATTCTTGCGACATTAACGCCATCAGAATATATTGAGTTCCGTGATTCACTTGGTCAGGCTTCCGGTTTTCAATCGTATCAATATCGAATGATTGAGTATGCACTTGGTTATAAAACACCACATGCATTAAAGATTTATGAAAAGGACCCAGAATTACATGCTCGTCTTCATAAAGCACTTCATGCACCAAGTTTGTATGATGTGGCGATACAAGCGCTTGTTAAAGAAGGATTCCCAATTCATGAAGATGTGTTAAACCGTGATATTACGCAGCCTTACGAAGAGGATGCAACTGTAGAAGCGGCTTGGATAGAAGTATATGCGGACGTGCAGAAATATTGGGATTTATATCAGCTTGCAGAGAAATTAATCGATATTGAAGACTGGCTACAACAATGGCGTTTCCGTCATATGAAAACGGTAGAACGAATTATTGGTCATAAAGTGGGA
>NZ_JBFUIN010001079.1:0-854 GCF_056401855.1 Bacillus sp. P4_D3 | reverse complement strand
AGTTCAGTGGTAGAATACAACCTTGCCAAGGTTGGGGTCGCGGGTTCGAATCCCGTCTTCCGCTCCAATTTTCAATATGACATGCCGGGGTGGCGGAACAGGCAGACGCACAGGACTTAAAATCCTGCGGTGGGTGACCACCGTGCGGGTTCGACCCCCGCCCTCGGCACCATATGCGCCCGTAGCTCAATTGGATAGAGCGTTTGACTACGGATCAAGAGGTTAGGGGTTCGACTCCTCTCGGGCGCGTTTTTTATTAACGGGAAGTGGCTCAGCTTGGTAGAGCACCTGGTTTGGGACCAGGGGGTCGCAGGTTCAAATCCTGTCTTCCCGATTTTTCAAAATATGGGGCCTTAGCTCAGCTGGGAGAGCGCCTGCCTTGCACGCAGGAGGTCAGCGGTTCGATCCCGCTAGGCTCCACTTATTTGAATATAACTTATGGCGGTGTAGCTCAGCTGGCTAGAGCGTACGGTTCATACCCGTGAGGTCGGGGGTTCGATCCCCTCCGCCGCTACCATAAGGACCTTTAGCTCAGCTGGTTAGAGCAGACGGCTCATAACCGTCCGGTCGTAGGTTCGAGTCCTACAAGGTCCACCACTCAAAGTTCATATCTCGGAGGTATACCCAAGTTCGGCTGAAGGGATCGGTCTTGAAAACCGACAGGCGGCGAGAGTCGCGCGGGGGTTCGAATCCCTCTACCTCCTCCATTTTTTCTAAATTAAATATTATATCRTCGCGGGGTGGAGCAGTACGGTAGCTCGTCGGGCTCATAACCCGAAGGTCGCAGGTTCAAATCCTGTCCCCGCAACCAAATGGTCCCGTGGTGTAGTGGTTAACATGCCTGCCTGTCACGC
>NZ_JBFUIN010001078.1:0-854 GCF_056401855.1 Bacillus sp. P4_D3 | reverse complement strand
CATAAAAGAGATTATCCTATGAAGCCGATGCACAACGACCTATTAGAATAATTTCTTTTCATAATGAAATAAAACATTACATTTTGTGGTTTCTTTTCTAAAAACCTAGTATTCATTATAAGTGCTTAATTATTATCGTTTTATCAAGCGACATATCAGCGATATTTTATATCTATTTCGTATAGGTGTTAGCAAGTTCGTTTGAAAACTTGTTAGCACTTTTTTATAAAAATTGTATAATGCTTCAAAAAGTAGGAATCCGTTTTGATCAATCTTTTTTCAAAATGGATTCCTTTTGTCTCTTATCAATATTCAAATGTTACAGTAGTACCATTAAAACCATCAAAACAATTAGAGCAATTAGAGCAATTAGAGCAATTAGAGCAACCACCACAACCAAAACAACTAAAGCAACCGAAGCAACCAAAACAACGGAATCCACCACAACGACCACCACCACCACAACGACCACCACCGCCACAACCACCACAGCGACCACAACCACCACAGCGACGAGCAGCATCTTCAATATAGTAATATGGATATTGGTTTTGCTGGTCCCAATACACAATATTTCCAGGCTGATAATCATTAAGGCTTAACGCTTGTAGTTCTTGTTGAAAATTATTCATCTTCATGACCTCCGTTTATAAACTACAACCCCATCGATACTTTCCTATATTTCTGTTCGTTAAATCTAAGTAGAAATAGCGCTATAAAGTGAAACTTTAATCCGTAGGGGTTTTGTTCATCCCCCACTGATTATTAGCCCGCACCAATCGGGCGTYTACGGGCAGCAGGGCTCCCACCTAACTTCTTTGCTCCAGTCGAATTTTGAGGTGGGAGTTTTACTG
>NZ_JBFUIN010001077.1:0-855 GCF_056401855.1 Bacillus sp. P4_D3 | reverse complement strand
CACCTGATCCAGAGCA
Organism: Bacillus sp. P4_D3; assembly: GCF_056401855.1. NCBI lineage: Bacteria > Bacillati > Bacillota > Bacilli > Caryophanales > Bacillaceae > Bacillus > Bacillus sp. P4_D3. The sequence continues at coordinate 839 of NZ_JBFUIN010001077.1, read as the reverse complement.
CGCTGTCAATGCAACGCTCATCGCTAAAACTGGTACTACAACTGCTGTTAACTTTTTCATCTTTTTTCTCTTCATTTTTGTAYCCTCCCCAATTATATGTACAATACCAACCCTTGAGAGACCCCTTGCTAACGATTAGTTTTCTGAAAATTATAACTAATATTATTCTACTCTTTTTTTCGCATTTGTAAATAGTTTTATTTTAAATATTCTGATTTTAACCTTCGTAATTTAGTATGATTTATCCCCCATCTACTATATGTCCGTACTATACGCCTTATTCTTCTCTATTTAATTACACTAAAAAAAGCATTCCAAAAGTAGATTAGCCACTTTTGGAATGCTTTTTTAAATTCTATTATTTCCCGTCTTTCTCGGTTACATAGGCCCATTTAAAGCTATACTCTGGACTAATATTATGGTGAACAATGCCTTTTATATTTGGTTGTAAAACGTAAGCATCTCCACGTTGGTATATAGGTACAAGCGCTACATCCTCTTCAAGTAATAATTTCTCTGCTTTTCCTAGTTCTTCCCAACGTTTTTTAGCATCATTCGTTAATTCACCGCCCGCTTTTTTGATCATTTCATCATATTTCGGATCAGAGAAGCTCATTTGGTTATGAGAATGCTTAGAATCAAACATATCTAAGAATGTCATTGGATCTGCATAGTCAGGTCCCCAACCAGCAAACGAAATATCATACTCTTGCTCAGTTTCTAATTTTAGTTTTTGCTTGAATGGCTGAAGTTTAATATTTACTGTTACACCTTTTAAATTTTTCTCAATTTGATCTTTTATATATTCTCCAACTTTTTTCGCATTACCAGTATCGTAG
>NZ_JBFUIN010001076.1:0-855 GCF_056401855.1 Bacillus sp. P4_D3 | reverse complement strand
GGTGAGAGTACAGTTAAAGAGCAATTGAAAGGTTTAGAAAAAGACGAGTTATTAACAGTATTAAATCGTTTGTTACAAAGTTCGAAAAATGTGCAAATTGTAGAGAAAATGTTAAAGAAGGGGAAACTTTAACTAAAGAGGGAGTTGCTTTGTAGTGAACGTACTAATTATATACGCTCATCCTAATCCTTCAAGCTTTAATGCGGCAATTTTAGAGCATGTGCAAAAAGGACTTGGGGAAACAAATCATTCTGTTACGCTACTTGATTTACATAAAGAACAATTTGATCCAGTGCTTGTATTTAATGAAGAGAAGAAAAGACGTGATTTACTAAATGAAGAAGAGACGAAGCGATATAGAGAATTAGTGAAAGCGGCGGATATTCTTCTTTTCATATATCCGATATGGTGGTGGGGCATGCCTGCTATTTTAAAAGGATTTATCGATCGTATTTTTGTAGCTGGATTTGCTTATAAATATGAGGGGTCATTACCGAAAGGGTTATTGAAAGGAAAGAAGGCGTGGGTTATTAATACGTTAGACTCACCGTTATGGTATGTGGCCCTATTATATCGATCAGCGGATTGGATTATGATGAAACGAGGGGTTTTACGTTTTTGTGGTATTTGCGATATAAAACGGTCAGTTTTTCAATCTGTGAAAACGAGTAAACTAGAGAAGCGTGAAAAATGGCTATTACAAATAGAAGAAAAGGCTCGTACATTATGAATGAAATAGATCGTATTATAAAGTGTTGCAATTGTGATGACGAACTTTTGCGTACGTATATTAATTGTTTAGTCCAATTGAAGAAATACAGCGAAACGTTTCAACAAATTCAAATACAATTAAGA
>NZ_JBFUIN010001075.1:0-856 GCF_056401855.1 Bacillus sp. P4_D3 | reverse complement strand
CTCCTACGTACCAACAAAGTACAGCTTACTTAGAGAAGACGTATGTAAATGGTATTGCTAACCATACGTTCGGTGGCGACTTTAGTTATAAATGGGCATATATTACAAAGAAATAGTATAATAAAAGATGAGTGAATTTTCGCTCATCTTTTATTTGTTTAGGGAGGAACGTGGAGTGTTGAAAGGAATCAATCATCTTTGTTTTTCAGTATCAAATTTAGAAAACGCTATTATGTTTTATGAAAGAGTGCTAGAAGGAGAACTATTAGTTAAAGGGAGAAAACTTGCATATTTCAATATATGTGGAGTATGGATAGCACTGAACGAAGAGGCACATATTCCAAGAAAGGAGATTCATCAATCTTATACGCACCTCGCATTTTCTGTTGAACAAGAAGACTTTGAACGCTTACTGCAGCGATTAGAAGAAAATAAAGTTCATATTTTACAAGGAAGAGAGCGTGATGTGAGAGATTGTGAGTCTATATATTTTGTTGATCCTGATGGTCATAAATTTGAGTTTCATTCAGGGACGTTACAAGACCGTCTAAATTATTATAGGGAAGAGAAACCTCATATGACATTTTACTAAGGGGGGAAGAAGTTGCATGCGCTTGTAATTGGTGGAACAGGAATGCTAAAGAAAGTTTCTATGTGTCTTTGTGATCAAGGGTTTCATGTTTCTATTATTGGACGAGATAGTACGAAATTGGAAGATGTTAAGCAAGTGAGTTCTGTACYGGGAAATATTACGTGCCTTCCTTTAGATTATCAAAATGACGATGATGTAAAGCAATCTATTACAAATACAATTGAACAAAATGGTCCAATAACAGTAGTTGTTGCCTGGGTACAC
>NZ_JBFUIN010001074.1:0-857 GCF_056401855.1 Bacillus sp. P4_D3 | reverse complement strand
TTGGACGATTGTAATCCTCTTGCTAGCTGTAGCATCCTTAATACTTTTCCTCTTCTTAATCATCAGAACGCTATTTCCAACTAAAAAATATGATAAGAATCTCGGATTGATTCTACTTATTTTAAGCTTGTTAGCAATACCGATAAGTATCTTCCTTATAGGAGGATGGGCAGGTATGGGAGTTGGTGTAATCGCAGTCTTTATTTTTGCTGCTGTTATTATAGCTTTAATTGCAAATACCTTCGTTAAACTACCTCCTCCAAAGAAAAAATAACAAATGACCGATGTTTTCATCAAGAGAAAACATCGGTCATTTTCTATCACTTAGTATCATTAATCGGTTCATCATTATTTACATCAAGTACATCTAATAAAAAGATAAAGATTGGAATCCCAATAATAAGCCCCCATATTCCAAGGAAATGTTCTGAGAAAATAAGAATCATAAATGTATAAAAAACAGGTAAATTCGTTTTTGCAGACATAAATTTTGGATTTAATAAATAACTTTCAAGAGCGTGGATTACTGTAATGAACACTAGTATGTAAACAACATACATAACCCCGCCGACATTATAGGCAATGATACAAAGTGGAAACAATGAAATGATAACACCAGCAACTGGAATCAAACCGAGTAGAAAGACCATGACAGCCAATACAAGAAGCTGCGGAAATCCTAAAATGACAAGTGCAATTACAGTGAGCACACAATTGACAACCGCAATTAAAAACTGTGCTTCAATTACTTTTCCGAACGATCTTGCAAATCTTTCACCAAAATATGCAATCTCCTCATAAAAAATTTTCAGCTTACTATCTTTAAATTTCGAAGTAAATGCTATAATGCGTTCTTT
>NZ_JBFUIN010001073.1:0-859 GCF_056401855.1 Bacillus sp. P4_D3 | reverse complement strand
AAACAACGACTCAAGGGCCATCGTCATTAATTATTGCTGCATCACAGGGAAATAAAGCGGCGATTGCTATTAATAGTGATATTACAGATGAGCGGTTCTAACTAGCATTTAGAAGGAGGAGAAGAAGATGAATAACATGTGGGATGATCAATTTAAATCGGATGAATATTATTATGGGGAAGAACCTAATACGTTTATTCAAGAACAAGCATTTCGTTTGGCAAATTATAATAAAGTAATAGCTTTCGCAGAGGGAGAAGGTAGAAATGCTGTTTTTCTAGCAAGAAAAGGCCACGAAGTGACTGCTATTGACTACTCTGAGAGTGGATTAGAAAAAACAAAAAAGTTAGCCGAGAAGTATGACGTAAACGTGCATACAAAAAAGGTAGATTTATTAACTGATAGTTTGCCAGATAATGAATTCGATGCGGCAATTATGGTATTTGGACATTTTCATGCTGACAATCAAAAAATGGTATTGAATAAAATGATTTATACGATTAGGCCTGGTGGATTAATAATGTTTGAAGTTTATTCGAAAAAACAATTAAATTATGGTACTGGTGGGCCAAAAGATATTGATATGCTGTATGATCCAATTGATATTCTTACTTGGTGTGAAGGGCATGAGGTTATTCATTTCTTTAATGGAGAACAAGAGCGAATTGAAGGGAAAGGACATACTGGCTTAGCTCATGTTATTCAAGTTGTTATTAGAAAATCAATATAAATGTTATTGGAAGTTGAATACTTGAATGTAAAAAGAACAGTCATTTAAGACTGGTCTTTTTATTTAGATACTAGATTATCAAGCTTCCAATATGTATTTATTAATGGAGCAACTTTACTATCTATGTAC
>NZ_JBFUIN010001072.1:0-860 GCF_056401855.1 Bacillus sp. P4_D3 | reverse complement strand
GTGTAAAGAAGTGGTTCTGTCTCACTTAGTATCATTTCTAAATCTTTTATCATAGAATCATGTTGGCAAATGAAATTCCAAAGGCCATTTCTCGCTTCATTATGTAATGGGACAAATTCTTCTACTGTCATTTTAGAATTCTCTATTTTGTATAAAATGTAACCAGCTGCATTCTTATTTTCATCATAGTAAACTGCCAATGTTAATTCATGATATACCGCTTGTAGCCACCATTTAGACCCTCGAACTAACATACCAGAAAAACGTTCTGCAAATGTTTCATAGATCTTCTCGACCTCTTCTGGGTGATTTTCTTTATTGAATCGTTTCACAGTACCATTCACTTGTTTTTTCATAACTAAATCGCTCTTCGTCATATGACATGTAAGGCGATTCGCACAAAGTTCCCAGCCGTATTTACGGTAAAATGAAACGGCAAATGGATGTAACATCGATACACTATATCCATCTCTTTTCATAGTTTGCAGTGAATGCTGAAGTAACTCTTTTACATATCCACTTCTTCTATATTCCGGATACGTCGCTACCCCCGCAACGCCGCCCATTTTAAACTTTTCTTTTCCTATGTAAATATGAAAAGGAATTAAGTGCAACTTTGCAGCTAACTCTTCTCCTTCCATAATACCGTATATTTGATGACTTTCCTTCATTCGTGTAATTTTCTGCTCTACCGATTCTTCATTTGCTTTATATTGAAAAGCATATTCTGATAAACGTAATGCTTCTCTAAACTTATCTTCTTTTAATTGTATAACGTTCATATATTTCTCCTCCATTCCTTGTTTGAATTGTACCATAATTCTTAATATTACAGTACAGTAAATGAAATTATATCGACG
>NZ_JBFUIN010001071.1:0-862 GCF_056401855.1 Bacillus sp. P4_D3 | reverse complement strand
ATCAAGAAGAGCGTCAAGTTTTAGAGAAGCTATTAAATAAAATGCAAGTAACTATGCAGGTGAAATTAGGAGAAGGTAGATAAAAAAGTTGATTGTGAGAGTCGACTTTTTTATTTAAACATATAATTAGGTTACCTTATTATATGTTTAGCTAATTTGATCAAGGTGGTGATATGTCTTTTAACGTAAACAAATTAAGTGAGTATTGAAGGAATGTCATTTTGAGTAATTTGCTTCAGATGTTTTAAACCGATGGGAAAAATCATTGTAAGGGGGAGATTTTATGATGGAAATATCAAAAGAAGTAAATAGTGAAAGGAATTATGCAGTAATGACAGCGGTGTTATGTTGGGCAGGTATGGTAGTTATGTCCAGCCTATATGTGGCGATTCCTTTAAATGCTCTATTTTCAGACCTTTTTAAGGTTTCATTAGCGCAATCTGCGGCTACAGGCAGTATATTTTCTGTAGGCTTTGCTATAGGTTGTTTGTTATTTGGGGCAATCTCTGATAAATATGGGCGGAAGAAAGTGATTTTTATCGGATTACTTGCGCTGTCGATTGTTTCTTTTTTATTAGGGTTTGTCGATAGTTTATTTTGGTTTGTTATTCTTCGAGGATTACAGGGGATAGCAGCAGCTACATTTTCTCCAGTAGCGTTGGCTTACGTTGTAGAAATGTTTCCAGTAGAAAAAAAGGTTACAACAATAGGATTTGTTAGTACCGGTTTTTTAGTAGCTGGAATTGCAGGGCAAGTAATAAGTACAGCTGTTAGTCAGCATTTTGGATGGCATATGGTGTTCTTTCTTCTTAGTATTGTCTATATCATTACTGCTGTATGGATTCATTATTCTCTTCCGAAA
>NZ_JBFUIN010001070.1:0-865 GCF_056401855.1 Bacillus sp. P4_D3 | reverse complement strand
GTGCTAGAGCTTGTGGTGACATATTCCATGTTTCCGGTTCTGAGTCAATAAATACCGGTTCAGCTCCCAAATAAACAATCGGATTCGCACTCGCTACAAAAGTGAAACTTGAACAAAATACTGTATCTCCCTTTTGAACATCTAATAATCGCAAAGCTAGATGAATGGCAGCAGTACCTGAACTAACCGCAGCCCCACCTTTAACTCCTACAAAAGAAGCAAGCTCTCTTTCAAATTCATCTACATTTGGACCAAGAGGTGCAATCCAATTTGAGTCAAAGGCATCTTTTATATATTTTTGTTCATTTCCGCTCATGTGTGGAGAGGAAAGATAGATTCGTTTTTTGTGTTGAACGGTTTGCATGTATACAGTCCCCCTAGCAAACTATTTTTACTAACACCTATACTGACAATTATTTATATAGATTTTAACCCTAGACATAACTAATCATGTAGTAAAAAATTATGAATCCTTTTTAATTAAAAAACATCCCCAAAAAATCGATCACCTTAAATATATTTACTATCAACTCTATCCAAATTATTCAAATCTACAATTTCTTCATAACGACCCAACTTTATATTTTTTTTTGTTATAAAACAACTTGGATTAGGTGTTTTATCCTGAGCCCAATCTATGAATGCTTGCGGAATATTAGCACCTGCTTCATGCGTGAAAGCGTATCCTCCACCAAATCTAGCATTCATATCAATTACATACCCTTCGCTCCCTTTACAAATCACATCTAAATTAATAATGCCAATGTGATTTAAATGTTGACCGATCTTACGTCCTATTTCTGCAATTTTTAAGTTTTCTACTGTTTTTGCCTTATCAATATCTCCAGCTCGCATAGATATCACT
>NZ_JBFUIN010001069.1:0-866 GCF_056401855.1 Bacillus sp. P4_D3 | reverse complement strand
GAGTATTACATTAGGTTTAATGGCAGATAAATATATTGAAGCGGCAGCGAACTTTGATATTCCGTTAGATGTGCTGCATCGTGTAATTGCAATGGCAGCGGGAGGTATGGATACTCTCCCTCATAACGGAGCAGTTATAACTTTACTTGCAGTTACAGGATTAACACACCGAGAAGCTTATAAAGAGATTTTTGGTATTACGATAATTAAGACATTAGCCGTTTTCTTCGTTGTTGGAGTGTACATGATGTTTTCTATTGTATAGTAGGAAGGTTGATCGGCTGTTATAAATAACGCAGCCACCAAGTTAAGATTATGTATAATGGTAAACAGAAACAGCCATCATTCCATGAAACGATGGCTGTTTGTATGTTTTTAATGAATTTCACAAAAAACTTCAATTGTAGATTGGAATTGAACTATCCCAACCTTCACTTGGTCTAGAGGAGGAGGGCTTCTCGGTTAAAATGATAAAGTCGGTAAATTTACTTGTTACAACAATGCTCTTCTACTCATCCATTGCGTCATAACCCACTTTGCACCTTTGATAACAGGTGCAGCAACTACAAGCAAATCCTCACATTGGACCCCAGCTGGCCAACATTCATAATAGTCGTGAAAACCATTTACAAACATGATTTGTCCGTTCTCAAATAGGATAACAAATATGGAGTTTCCTTACCTAATTTTATAAAAGGTTAAAAATAAACCATAATATTATTATGTAAATAAAATTGATGAATGTACAGCTTGTTAAATAGTTCAATATTTTTGATTTTTCTATGGCTGCATAAGTATGATGTTTGTAGGAGGGGATCATATGAGTATACACAAAAAAATCATAGCGATTTCAGGAAGTATTAGGG
>NZ_JBFUIN010001068.1:0-866 GCF_056401855.1 Bacillus sp. P4_D3 | reverse complement strand
GATTTTATTAAATTTTTATAAAATTTAATAACAGAAATAAGTACCAGATATCAATTTTTATTGTCACTTGATGGAATAATATATGTTTTTTCATCATGTAACTTTATTAAACTAACCTTGCACCAGAACCCTTTGAATCGAAATATTCATAATAAACGCCATCCTTTCTGTATATTTCTACAAAAAGAATAGCGTTTTTTGATCATATAGGTACAAATTTAGTTTAGCTTGATAGCAATACGAAAAGTTCCGAAGAACCAAATTTGAGAATTAATGCAATCTTCCATTCCAAGCTATCCACATAAGAATCTATAATACTTTGAAATCTTTTATTTCAGATTAATATTTAGTTTTATCCTATAAAGTTAGCTTTTTACTATATCAACCGCACTATCCCACATACAGCTAAAGAATGATCCGATTTCGCGCATAAAACGTGTAAACCAATTTGCTTGTTCTACATCAGATTTTGTTACAAGGTCTACTTGTAATGATTTATCTGATAAAAATCCAGGATCTGTAATATCTTTAGGCGATATAATCATTTGACTAATTGTTACACCTTTTTTAATAGGCGCTTCTTGTTCTTTATTCGATACTTTAAATTCTTTTTTATATACGTCTTTGTTGCCCTTCGGCATTGGAAGTAAAACAGCTTGCTTCGTTTGAACAACTACATCTTTGTCTTTTGCATTTGCTACTTGCACTGTTTCATGCCCTTTTACTACTGAATCTTTTCCATAGACCTTCTTCACTTCAAAATTCGCAAATCCATAATCATACAATTTCTTTGTTWCATCAAAACGTGCTGTATGAGAGTTTGCTTTTATCACTACAGAGATTAGACGCATACCGTTTCTTTCTAC
>NZ_JBFUIN010001067.1:0-868 GCF_056401855.1 Bacillus sp. P4_D3 | reverse complement strand
AAACACTTTCAAATAGCTCATYAGAAATAGCTAAATACTTTTATTTTATATTTGTTCCATTAAATATCATTCTTAGTTTAAGGTTATTATTTAAGAAGAATGAAAAGAAAATATTACCGATTTTTAGTTTAATTGTATCACTATTATTTGCAAGTTTAATTATAGTGTTAGCATTAGCAGCTACAGGAAAAGTCTTATGAGGAGAGTGATATAAATTACTCTTCTTTTTTGTGGTTTTTTTAGATGTATAAGTAGTGTGTAGGAAATAAGGAAAGTGATAAGTTATCAGTAAGAGGACGTACTAGTGAATAGAGAGTGAACTGAAAATACTATATGTTTTGTATGTGTATATAAAGCAAATGAATGCAGTAAGATTCGTGATATATGGTACAATAAACATGGATAGTGATAGAGATAAAGGGTATATAAAATACTCATCGTTTTTAGTAAGAGAGGGGTTATCTTATGCTATACGAGGATTTGATGACATTATTCCAAGCTACTCCGATAGAATTAGATAGAGGCGGCTGGAAATATATAATCCAGGAACAAAATGATAATTATGAAATTGTTGATGAAATGTTAAAAAAGAAAATGAATGTTGAATTGTATTTTAATGAGTATGATGAGGTGAAAATCACTTTATATAAAGATGGAAGCCCTATTACTACTATGCAAAGAATTGCTATTTCAAAAGTTGAGTTGGATGAAGAAGAAGACGGCATTCAATTCGTATTAGAACGCATGCCAAGTCGAATGATTCGTTTGCAATTAAAGCCATACCTTGCAGTAGAAATGGGGCCGTACTGGGAAGTATGTGAAGACTGTGAATGAACATGAAAAAACATCCGTATACACGGATGTTTTT
>NZ_JBFUIN010001066.1:0-869 GCF_056401855.1 Bacillus sp. P4_D3 | reverse complement strand
GCTCAAGTGCACTTATTTCTTCAGAATTAAGTAATTCTAAAATATCCTTTTGTAAGGGCGATAAAGGTACTGGTATCTCAGCTATCTCCACCTTTTCTTTTTCTTCTTCAAATAAATCTTCAAATGAAATTTGATTCATTACATCTTTTCCTTTCTAACAATTGGTTTATATAACATGAATTGAATCCTATAGGTACGAGAACTTTGAATATTAGCTATTGTTATGTAGTACTTACCTCATTACATGAATTTCAAACTCATGTACATCATTTCATATAGTATGTTTTGATTATACCAAATATACGTTCTGTCTTCTATTGTAGAATTCGTTATAATAAGAATGAAAGTAATTATGAACATTTATCTCGTTGTTATTTGCATAATTCCTGTAAAAAAATAGAAATAAAATCTGTAAATTTGTATAATAAAATTGAAAGAGTAAAATCTTAATATAGAAAGGTCTTGGTAACATGTTAGGTATTAATGTTGAAAAAACAAAAGACGAACTAATTATTTCATGGCAATTCTCTAAAATTCATATTCCATTATGTGAAATCACTGAGGTAACTGAAGATAATACATATGCTGGTGTTGAAGAAAAAAGCGCAATCCGAATTGGAACAGCATATGGTACAACTGATCGTATTTTAATTAAGACAGTAAAGCAAAATTATTTATTATTCACTACTAATAGAGTATCCATTTTAAATAAAATAAAAGCTTAATTGTTTTTCTTCCTATATTTAAACGTTAAACACCTACATTCTATTATAGGAAACGCTACAAAGGATTCGTTGATTACTCCTGCTCCTAATTCGGAAGCATATGGTGAAACTATATAACACAAACACCCTAGCTCTTCGCTAGGG
>NZ_JBFUIN010001065.1:0-872 GCF_056401855.1 Bacillus sp. P4_D3 | reverse complement strand
GAATGATCCAGTCGATAAATTTCATAAAGAAGTACATATAAATGAAAAAGGAATAACAATAGTAATTGTAGAAAGCTACATAGAATATAAAAACCATTAGGRGGAAATGAAATGATTCATAAAGTCGGACAAATTATGTTATATGTAAATAATCAAGATGAGGCATTAAATTTTTGGACAGAAAAAGTAGGGTTTCATGTAATCGCAGAGGAAGATAACAATCAAGGAATGAGATGGATTGAAATCGCTCCAACTAATGATGCTGAGACGAGTATCATATTACATAATAAAGAGATTATCTCCAAAATGAGCCCAGAATTGAATCTTGGTACACCATCGTTAATGTTTTTCTCAGAAAATCTTGAACAACTATACAAAGATTTAACAAATAAAAATGTTACAGTTGGCGAAATGGTAACTATGCCTACTGGTAAAGTGTTTAACTTTGCTGATAGTGAAGGGAATTATTTTGCGGTTATGGAAAAGAACAAATAATGATATTGTTATGTCAAAATCCCCCTCATATATAATGAGGGGGATTAAATGTTTGAAGTGGATTTTTCATTAGAGAGTTGTTTGATAAAAAATGACCCTTTTTCAATAGCTGTCTCAATATAACCAACGATTTGATCAAATGTAAACACCTGTAGGTCTTCATACAAATGTTGCTCGGGGTACAGCATATCTTCAAAAATATATTGCCGAAAAGCTAAAACATTCTCTCTAGAAATCTCCTCGATATTCACAATGTTAGCCTCTTGATTAAGTAGGGCGAAGAGCTGTTGTTCTTTATCGTAATGATGCAACAATTGTGCGTTCAATAATTTAAAATCGTTATAGTACATAGGCACGATAGTTTCGTCGTTCTCAAT
>NZ_JBFUIN010001064.1:0-877 GCF_056401855.1 Bacillus sp. P4_D3 | reverse complement strand
GCAAGATTTCCCAAATTAATTTCTTCTCCATCTTTTTTTACAAATCGAAACGTGATTTTTTCATTGTTTTCCATGTTCTCCCCCCTTTGTAGTATTAAATGACTGGAGAMTGATAATGGATTGGACAAGCGTATTTTTTTATAAATATGTGCCCCCGCCCACAATGAAGGGTGTATTATCAGGTTCCGGTATTTTGCTCGTATTAGGTACGTCGACTTGACGACAGTCCAGCATCCGCCGAATTTTGGAATGCATGGAGAAAAGCCTTATAGGAGATATAGAAAGAGAGATTAGTAGAAACATTGGTATATAAAGGTTTCTAGGTTTGATTATATTTTCCTTTTCTTATTTAGATTTATCAGCCAAATATCTAGCATAGTGAATTAAATTTCTAGCTACATCTAATTCAAGATTAAATATATTAGGTACCCCTGGTCTCCAATTCACCTCAAATAACCACAATTTTTGATCTTTATCAATCCCTACATCAATTCCTAACTCATCAAATACTACATCCTTAAATAAAGAATTAAAATGGTTAGCAAAAGTTACTGCAAATCGTTCTAAATACCTTTTAATATTATATCAATCGTTATCAAATTCCGCTTTTAAAAAAACATCTAAATAAGTACTGTAACCACCCTTAGCCATATTTGATACAACACTTCCTAATGGACCTATTCTCGGGAATATAGAAGTAACAACCCACCTGCCTTCCCCATTTCTTTGAACATGCAATCGAAAATCATAAACATGACCAGATTTCATTTGACATGAAATAAACTGTTGAACTATGTAACCTTGCTCTTGAATCTTATCAGATATAAAGCTCCGTAATTGTTTTTTATTCATAGATGAAATTTGTTCTGACTCATTC
>NZ_JBFUIN010001063.1:0-878 GCF_056401855.1 Bacillus sp. P4_D3 | reverse complement strand
CGGTTTCTATAGAAGGGGTAAAACAAGTCTATAACGACATATTATCTTTTCCAATAAAAAAAGAAACCGCATCATATATTCAATTTGAAGTAACACCGTATACAACAATTAGTTTTCAAGAAGTATATGAACCAATTGCACCTGCGCATTTCGCTTTTGAGATCCCATATTCAAAGTTTCATGAAACGGCAAAATGGCTTAAAGAGTCTGGATTACTCATTGTGAAATGGAAAGATGGTCATACAATTGGTGAGGAGAATGGTCTATTCAATTTATACTTTAAAGATGGTGATGGAAATCTTCTCGAAATTATTGCACATAGTTATGTTAAAGAAGATGTATTAGTCCCGCATTCACCGTTAAACATTTTATACGTAAGGGAAATTGGTCTTCCGGTTAAAAGTGTACCTGTATTTACGGAATGGTTGAAATCAAATCTAGACATGAAAACGAAGGAAGATGGGGATATTTTTAACTTTGTAATAGGTGGCACTGCATATATCGTTGCAACCTGGTGGCAGCGACCGTGGATTCCAATCGCGATGAAAGCTTTACCACCGAAAGTACATGTTTCATTCGGAACACCGGATCATGCGTTTTTACAACAAATCCAAAATAACTTTAAGAAAAATAGTGTTCCATTTGAAAGTAAACATACTGATGTATTGTTTATTCAACAAGGGTATTCATTTTCTGTTTTGCATACACCGGAGTTTCATTCCGATATTCCTAGAAAATTAAACTTACCACTTTCTATATAATTATAGGGAGGGGTAAGTTTTTTTCATTTTCATGAAGAAGGGTTTCAGTATAATTACACTGAATTTATAGAGGACTATAAGGCGTTATTCTAATTTACTGTAAGGAGAGAAATGAAT
>NZ_JBFUIN010001062.1:0-880 GCF_056401855.1 Bacillus sp. P4_D3 | reverse complement strand
GTTCAAGGGACGCTTGAGAGTTTAGGTATTCCTTATAGCGGTAGCAATATGTTATCTAGCGGTATATGTATGGACAAAAATATTTCGAAAAAGATTTTGCGTTATGAAGGAGTAGAAACACCCGATTGGATTGAACTTACAAAAATGGATGATCTAAAGCTTGAAGAGTTAGATAAGATAGGATTTCCGTTAGTGGTAAAACCTAACTCTGGTGGCTCAAGTGTTGGAGTAAAGATCGTTAATGATAAAAACGAATTAATCTCAATGCTGGAAACTGTATTCGAATGGGATTCTGAAGTAGTAATTGAGAAGTATATAAAAGGTGACGAGATTACATGTTCAATTTTTGATGGTAAACAGTTACCTATCATTTCGATTCGACATGCAGCTGAGTTTTTTGACTACAATGCAAAATACGATGATGTTAGTACAATTGAAGAAGTTATTGAACTTCCAACTGAAATTAAGGAACGTGTAAATAAAGCGTCAATGGCTTGTTATAAAGCATTAAAATGTAGTGTTTATGCAAGGGTTGATATGATGGTGAAGGACGGAATTCCATATGTAATGGAGGTTAATACATTACCAGGGATGACACAATCAAGTTTACTGCCGAAAAGTGCAGAAGCAGCGGGAATTAGCTATAGTAAGCTATTAGATATGATCATTGAAACTTCATTAAAAGTAAGGAAAGAAGAAGGTTTTTAAGATACTTGTACAATTAAAATTTTTGATAGTTCCACGAAGTATGCTATGATAATTACAATACGACAACTAAATATTTATCCACTAGAGGGGCCTTTTATAGGCTGAGATCAAATGTAATTTTGAGACTCTTAGTACCTGATCTGGTTAATGCCAGCGTAGGAAAGTGGGGAAG
>NZ_JBFUIN010001061.1:0-881 GCF_056401855.1 Bacillus sp. P4_D3 | reverse complement strand
GCTACTGGACCTCAAGGTGTTCAAGGTAACACAGGTGCTACTGGTTCCACTGGACCTCAAGGTGTTCAAGGTAACACAGGTGCTACTGGCGCTACTGGACCTCAAGGTGTTCAAGGTAACACAGGTGCTACTGGTTCCACTGGACCTCAAGGTGTTCAAGGTAACACAGGTGCTACTGGTTCCACTGGACCTCAAGGTGCGCAAGGTAACACAGGTGCTACCGGTGCCACTGGACCTCAAGGYGTTCAAGGTAACACAGGTGCTACYGGACCTCAAGGTGTTCAAGGTAACACGGGTGCTACYGGACCTCAAGGTRTTCAAGGTAACACRGGTGCTACYGGACCTCAAGGTGTTCAAGGTAACACGGGTGCTACYGGACCTCAAGGTRTTCAAGGTAACACRGGYGCTACTGGACCTCAAGGTGTTCAAGGTAACACRGGYGCTACTGGACCTCAAGGTAACACAGGTGCTACTGGTATAGGAGTTACCGGACCTTCTGGTGGACCTCAAGGTAACACGGGTGCTACTGGACCTCAAGGCGCTCAAGGACCAGCGGGTGCTACCGGTGCCACTGGACCTCAAGGTGTTCAAGGTAACACAGGTGCTACCGGACCTCAAGGTGTTCAAGGTAACACGGGYGCTACTGGACCTCAAGGTGTTCAAGGTAACACGGGYGCTACTGGTTCCACTGGACCTCAAGGTGCKCAAGGTAACACRGGTGCTACTGGTTCCACTGGACCTCAAGGCGCTCAAGGTAACACGGGTGCTACTGGTTCCACTGGACCTCAAGGTGTTCAAGGTAACACAGGTGCTACTGGTTCCACTGGACCTCAAGGTGYTCAAGGTAACACRGGTGCTACCGGTGCCACTGGACCTCAAGG
>NZ_JBFUIN010001060.1:0-883 GCF_056401855.1 Bacillus sp. P4_D3 | reverse complement strand
ATACGTAACACGATCACGGAATATATCTGGTACACGAAATGTAAATCCATCTCCTCCGTGAGTCAGCGAACGCCATTTTTCAGCAAGTACAAAAAACAGCTGAGAAATAGCGAGCGTTAACATTGCATAAAAATGACTTTTCAAACGTAATGAAAGCATACCGATTATATAACTAACGATAGCTGATACAATAATAGCGGCTGCTATTCCTATAAAAAAGTTCACTATAGACACCCCTTGCCGATCAAATAAGAGTGCCACACCATACGCCCCTATTCCAAAGAACATACAATGACCGAATGAAACAATACCCGTATATCCAAGGAGAACATCAAAACTCATAGCGAAAATAGCAAAGATGAAAATTTGAGTGAACAAAATTAACAAGCTCCGTGAATCATTTACGAATGGAAATACACTTAAACAAATGAGCATAAAAACTCCGAAGTATACTTTAATTCGACCCGATATGCTGTTCACCATGTCACCCCTTTTCACCAACGAGTCCCGTCGGCTTCACTATTAAGAAAAATAGTAACATTAACATATTAATTGCAAGAGATAAATCTGGTATAAAATACGCTGTAAAAGCACCGGCTAATCCGACGATTAAAGAAGCTAGAGCTGAACCTTGTACACTACCTAACCCTCCAATTATTACTACTATAAAAGCTAAAATCGCATACTGCATGCCCATCTCGGCGAAAATAACGCCTGAATATGGTGCAAGTAGGAAACCACCTAATGCTGCCATTCCTGCTCCTAATAAAAAGACAAATGAGAATATCGCTTTTACGTTAATACCGAGAGCTTGAACCATCTCTTTATCCATTACACCCGCGCGAATCATAAGTCCTATCTTTGTTTTTTTCAGCAATAATAG
>NZ_JBFUIN010001059.1:0-885 GCF_056401855.1 Bacillus sp. P4_D3 | reverse complement strand
CAGCTGGTATTGCTATGATGGCGATTGGGGAAGGGMTTGGATTACCACTTCCGCTTGTTGCGGGTGCAGTTCTTTCAGGAGCGTATTTTGGAGACAAATTATCACCACTTTCTGATAGCACAGTTCTTGCAGCTTCTATGGCAAAAGTAGATGTTATTGCTCACGTTCGAGCTATGCTCGTATTAGACGTTCCAGCTTTTATTATTACCAGCATTATGTTTACTGTTGCTGGATGGATGTATGGCGGGGATAATGTAGATTTAAATAGAGTAGAGTTTTTAAAAGAAGCTTTATTAAAGCAATTTGATATTAAAATATGGATGCTTGTTCCGGCTGTAATCGTTATTGTGCTATTGGCGCTGAAGAAGCCTTCTATGCCAACAATTGCTATGGGAGCTTTAATTGGTGCAATTTGGGCAACTCTTTTCCAAGGGATGCACTTTGGAGAGGCAATTGGAACAGCATATAACGGATTCTCAATTCAATCTGGTGTCGAGTTTGTCGATAAGTTATTAAACCGTGGTGGAATTAACGGTATGCTTAGTTCAGTAGCCGTTATTATTTTCGGCTTAGGTTTTGGTGGACTACTTGAAAAGCTAGGTGTTCTAAAAGTAATCGTATCAAAATTTGAGAAGAAATTAAATTCTGCAGGTAATGTAACATTGTCTACATTAATCGTGGCATTCTTAGCTAATATATTTGGTTGTGCGATGTATGTATCACTTATTTTAACACCGAAAATTATGGAAGATAGCTATGATAAATTAAAAATAGATCGCCGTGTATTAGCACGTAACTCAGAAGTAGGTGGAACGTTAACTTCTGGTATGGTTCCGTGGTCGGATAATGGTATTTTTATGGCTGGTATTTTAGGTGTAGCAACGT
>NZ_JBFUIN010001058.1:0-887 GCF_056401855.1 Bacillus sp. P4_D3 | reverse complement strand
TACGATCAAGCATCGGCTGCGGGTTTATTTGGCATGCAAATTCAAGGAGCAACGACGATATTCGCTGTCAATCTAAAAAGAATCTTGAAGCTTCTGAATGAAAAAGGGTAATAAATAGACAAAAAATAGGGCGTTTTCTGTTCGAAATTGAACAAAAAGCGCCTTATTTTTCTCTATAATGAATTTATTTATAAAAAACGCAAGTTTTTCAGTGCCCTCGTATTGTACCGGACTCATGCCTTTTAATTTTCCCTTAATTCTTTTATGATTATAGTACGCTATGTACTTTGCTAATTCTTGCTTAAAATGTTCTATATTCTTAAATTCTTTTCGGTATAGAAATTCAGACTTCATGATCCCAAAGAAATTTTCAATCACTGCGTTATCGTAACAGTTTCCTTTGCGGGACATGCTTTGTGTAACACCATGCTTAGTAAGAGAATGGCGGTATTGTTTCATTTGATAGTGCCATCCTTGATCGGAATGAATCAGAAGTGTATCCTTATCTGTTAAACGTTCAAAAGATTGATCTAACATCGTTGAAACAAGGGAGTAAGCTGGTCTTGAAGCAATTGTATATGTGATAATTTCACCATTAAATAAATCCAACATTGGTGATAAGTATAGCTTTTCTCCCAATAATTTAAACTCTGTAATATCCGTAACCCATTTTTCGTTTGGTTTTTCCGCTTGAAAATTACGATTTAAAATATTCGGTGCAATTTTTCCAACTTTCCCTTTATAAGAACGATATTTTTTCATACGAACGAGACATTTTAAGCCTAATTCTCTCATAATACGATACACTTTTTTATGATTTACTTTATAGCCACGGTTCATCAGTTCATAACGAATACGACGATAACCATAAAGACCCTCGTGGTCCT
>NZ_JBFUIN010001057.1:0-888 GCF_056401855.1 Bacillus sp. P4_D3 | reverse complement strand
GGAGAAGCTTATGTAAACGAAGAAAAAAATGAGATTTCCGATGGATCTTATATTCGTTTTGCACAAGGTGAATTTTATTATCACCATCAAGATTTTGAAGCAGCTATTTTTAAATGGGAGAAAGTTAGTAATGAATTAGCACCATGGGCACAAAAAAATATTGCGGATGCTTACTTCGAACTTAACCAATTATCAGTTGCTGAAAACGTGTATACTTCCATTACTACTGATAACAAAATACTGATGACCGAAATTGTACTGCAATTACTGTCTCTTTACATCGAGCAAAATAATTTTGATTCAGCTTTCGCTGTTATAAAAGAAGCGGTTTCTTTAAATCCCGATTATCCAAGCGTCACAACAATTGCACGTTCCTTTTATGAAGAACAGCAAGATTTTGATAGTGCAGTAGAGCTTGCTGTGAACGAGTTAATTCGAACAGAATCTTATCCGTGGTTTGAGGTTCTAAAAGAATATATCGATAAAGGGTTTACTAAAAATATTTCACCAGATTATTTTTATACAGTATTAGTTACATTAAATAATGTAGATCAAGTGCAATTTACGCAAATGGTTTCATCACTTTGGCACAGCTATAAAGATGAACAAAATTACTTATTATGGCTTAACACAATAAATGAATTTTTCATACATATCGAAATGCATTCGTCCGATATATGGGACGAAATTTCTTCTCTTTACGAAGAAACATACTTTGAATTAATTCAAGGTCAATATATGCTTAGACAATTACACGATATTATTCCAAATCTGTTAACAAATTGGTTAAAGGTAGTCAATCCCTCTCATGCTGTATTTCCAGCTGCAGCAGTATTGGCATGGGATGAGATTTTTCCTTCCAAAATAGATTCAGCGGATATAAAATAT
>NZ_JBFUIN010001056.1:0-889 GCF_056401855.1 Bacillus sp. P4_D3 | reverse complement strand
CACGTACATTGCTGGCATTGATGAAGTGGGCCGTGGGCCGTTAGCAGGACCTGTTGTGACGGCGGCTGTCGTCCTTCCAGAAGATTTTTATATTCCAGGATTAAATGACTCGAAAAAATTAAGTGAAGCGAAACGTGAGCGTTTTTATGATGAAATTAAAGAGCATGCAATTGCGATTGGAGTGGGAATTGTATCACCACAAGTTATTGATGAAATAAATATTTATCAAGCGACGAAGCAAGCGATGTTAGATGCCGTTGCTAATTTATCATGTACACCAGAATATTTATTAATCGATGCGATGAAGCTTCCTACATCAATTCCGCAAACATCAATCATTAAAGGTGATGCGAAAAGTGTCTCTATTTCAGCTGCATCTATTATTGCGAAAGTGACGAGAGATCGCATGATGAAAGAGTTAGGAGGAAAGTATCCTGCATATGGATTTGAACAACATATGGGATATGGGACGAAACAGCATTTAGAAGCGATTGAAGTACATGGAGTATTAGAGGAACATCGAAAATCATTTGCGCCAATTAAAGATATGATTCAAAAATAAGCTGTATATTCACAGCTTATTTTTTATTTTGGTATATAAACATTATTATTTTCGAAAAAGAATAAAGCGATTTCAGTTTTCTGACACTTTATTGTAGACAGCGTGCCAATCATCTTATACAATGGCAATGTAATGTTTTTTAAACATTAAAAAACTTTTCGAGTAAAACAGGAAAACAGGGGAGGATGGGACCATGAATATCCATGAGTACCAAGGTAAGGCAGTCCTTAGAAGCTATGGGGTTAGCGTTCCGAACGGGAAGGTTGCATTTACAGTAGAAGAAGCTGTAGAAGCAGCGAAAGAATTAGGAACGGAAGTATGTGTAGT
>NZ_JBFUIN010001055.1:0-890 GCF_056401855.1 Bacillus sp. P4_D3 | reverse complement strand
ATTATGGATTATCGTACTTATTATGCTGCCTATCGTTTGGAAAAAACGGGAAGAGTTTAGTAAGATTCAAATAAAGGATTGGGGATTTTTAATTGGATCTGGTTTCTTTTTAGCACTTCATTTTCTTTTATGGTTTGAATCCTTAAAGCATACGACAGTAGCAAGTTCGACGATTATTTTAGCGCTGCAACCTATCGTATCTTTAGTTGGAGGTTTTTTTCTATTTAAAGAAAGAACAACCTATTCAGCAATTGCGACGATGGGAATTGCGATACTAGGCGTAATGTGTATTGGCTGGGGAGATTTAGGGCTAAGTGAGCAAGCAATTTATGGGGATATATTATCCTTTTTAAGTGTAATAGCAGTTGTCGGTTATTTATTTATCGGACAAACGACAGTAAAGAAAGTATCGCATTGGATTTATAGTTTCACTGTATTTGCCTTCGCTGGTATATTTATAGCGATTTATAACGTTATACTTCAAGTGCCATTTACAGGCTATACGAAGTGGGATTGGAGTATTTTTCTTTTACTTGCGATTGTACCGACAGTGTCACACGTCATTAATAATTGGTTATTAAACTATGTAAATGCAACAACAATTTCAATGAGTATTCTAGGGGAACCAGTTGGGGCATCTATACTAGCGTTCTTCTTACTTGGAGAAAAATTAAACGCAATGCAAATTATCGGTAGCATGCTCGTATTGTTTGGTGTATCTGTTTTCTTACTACAGCAACAAAAGCGAACAGCAAAAAATGTGGTGAACAAACCGGTGTATACACAGGAATTATAATGTTAGGGGAGAAAAGAGAAGTTGTGATACTTCTCTTTTTGTTTTATAGAAATTTAAGTGAAGAAGGGGGAGAGAAATGGAAGAGATATTAAAG
>NZ_JBFUIN010001054.1:0-890 GCF_056401855.1 Bacillus sp. P4_D3 | reverse complement strand
CTCAGTAGGGACTTTTTTGTACAAAAAAATAATAAAGGGGTAAGAGAAATGAGATACATTACAGCTGGAGAATCACATGGTCCGCAGTTAACAGTTATTTTAGAAGGTGTACCAGCAGGTTTAACATTAACAGCGGAACATATTAATAAAGAATTATTAAGAAGACAAAAAGGGCATGGGCGCGGAAGACGCATGCAAATTGAAACAGATACTGTTGAAATTGTAAGTGGTGTACGTCACGGGATGACACTTGGCTCACCGATTACGTTAATCGTAAAAAATGATGATTTCAAACATTGGACGAAAGTAATGGGTGCAGAACCAATTTCAGAGCAAGAAAGTAAAGAAATGAAGCGTACGATTACAAAACCACGTCCAGGACATGCGGATTTAAACGGGGCCATTAAATACGGTCATCGTGATATAAGAAACGTATTAGAGCGCTCTTCTGCAAGAGAAACGACTGTTAGAGTTGCGGCTGGTGCAGTTGCGAAACAAATTTTGAAAGAACTAGGTGTGGAAATCGCAGGACATGTTCTTGAAATTGGCGGTGTAAAAGCGAAGCCTATTACTCAGTTGCCGATAGAAGAAATTCAAACGATTACTGAAAACTCACCTGTTCGATGTTTAGATAAAGAAGTAGAACAAGAGATGATGGATGCGATTGATGATGCGAAAAGTAGCGGAGATTCAATCGGTGGTATTGTTGAGGTAATTGCAGAAGGTATGCCAATTGGAGTTGGTAGCTATGTTCATTACGACCGTAAATTAGATGCAAAACTTGCCGGGGCTATTATGAGCGTGAATGCGTTTAAAGGTGCTGAAATCGGAATTGGTTTTGAAGCGGCAAGACAGCCGGGAAGTAAAGTGCACGATGAAATTATATGGGA
>NZ_JBFUIN010001053.1:0-893 GCF_056401855.1 Bacillus sp. P4_D3 | reverse complement strand
CCTTGATAACTATAGCTCTATTCGTGTATTAGAGAAATTACATATGAAAAGAGTAAATAGTACTGAAACAATGATAAATTGGAAGATTGAAAAATAAAGAATACCGCTCGAAGTAAATCGGGCGGTATTTTACTTAATTATGGTAGCATTTGTTTTTGATCTGTTGGGTATCCAATTGTTGAATGTTTCGAATGGTTACGGACAGAAATGAAAATAGAGATAATAACGATAAGACCAACTGCAACATAAGAAAGTGTAATAATAGTTGGATCAACTTTAAATGATGTAAGTAATGTACGTATATTCGTAAAGATAATAAGTCCGCCAACGAGTACGCCAAGTAAATGCGAAGGAACGATGCGTACTAACCATGCGGCGATTGGTGCGGCAACAATACCACCGAGCATTAGGGCAAATACCCAAACCCAGCTTATTTGTTCCCAACCAAGTGAGATGAAAAAGCCGATTGTTGCAGCGAGTGAAACAGGAAATTCGCTCGTATCTACAGATCCAATAACTTTTCTAGCATCATTTCCTTTTGCAAGAAGAACAGGTGTCGTAATAGGTCCCCAGCCACCACCGCCAGTTGAATCAACGAATCCTGCGAACAGACCGAGCGGTACAAGTTGTTTAGCAGACATACGCTTATTTGAAGAAACAATTTGTTTTTGAATGATGAATCGTAATAAAATATAAACCCCTAAAGTAAATAAAAATAAGGAAATATACGGTTTAATTACATCGCCAGGTAAATTACTTAAAAAACATGCCCCAACAAATGCACCAATTGCTCCAGGTAATGTAAGCCTGGAAACTGTATATTTATCAACGTTTCCAAATCGGATGTGAGATGCACCAGAAGCCGCAGTTGTAACGACTTCAGCTAAATGAAC
>NZ_JBFUIN010001052.1:0-896 GCF_056401855.1 Bacillus sp. P4_D3 | reverse complement strand
GGATAAAAGAGTTGCTAATAAGAATAGGCCATGAAATGAATAATTTTGTACAACCCATAATCCAATCATCGGGCCAATTGCCATCGCGATTGTCATCGCCATGCCATACCAGCCCATTCCTTCACCACGACGTGAATCTGGAATAATATCAGTTATCGCTGTTGTAGAAACAGCCCACGTCACTCCGTGAATAACGCGCAAAACAGCTAAAAGGACAATAGTCGATGCTAAATTATACGAATACATCGTTAGCCCAAAAAATATGAGTCCGAAAATAATAAAAGATCTTCTACCATATTGATCTAACATTCCTCCAATAATCGGTCGTATTACAACTGCCGCTATTGTAAACATTCCCATCATCAGTCCAACTTGTGATTCATTTCCACCAATCTCTTTAATAAAGAGCGGTAGCGTTGGAACTAGTAAATAAAACCCTGTAAATAAAAATGACATCGCGATAGTCATTTGAATAAATGATTTCGTCCATAATCGTTCCATTAAAATTCCTCCATAAACACGTAAAATATTGCAATCAACACATCAATTGTATATTTTTCATGTTCCCTTGCCCTCCGCTAATAGACGTATCTTTTCATACTAAATGGTCCACGATCAATTTAATTTGGTCTTACGACTTTGTACGTATGTTTCATTCGAAAGTCTTATCCATATGTACCTTTATAGCTGTTAAAAGAATATACTACTTTATCATTAAAACTTAGGAGTGATTGTTTTCATGTGGGTATCACCAAGAATAACCGTTGCCGTCCCGTCAGTTCCCTCAATACATGTTCCTGCCGTTCATACAGCAAGTTCTGATGTTGGTATCGAACTTCCTGCTGCATGGCAACAATATCAATTGCCCGGCCAAGTCACCCCTTCATATTGGCACC
>NZ_JBFUIN010001051.1:0-897 GCF_056401855.1 Bacillus sp. P4_D3 | reverse complement strand
GTTATTTGTAAAACATATAATCCTAATGCGAAACTATAAATAGAGCTACCAAATATTGATATTGTTTTCCCAATTACATAGAGACAAATATTTTTTAGTTCTTGGTTGCTTTTTTCATTTTGTAACTGTATTCGTAAACTCTCCATAACTTTTCCCTCCCGCTTAACTTTGTATTACGTACAGTGTAAGTTCTAGGGTCAACCCAATATCAATATGCTAGTATTAAAAACTTTTAAAAGAAAAATTAAAAAAGATGGGGTTAACCCCATCTTTTTCCGAAAAATGAATATGTATAAATTTCTTCTCCTTGAACAAAGAAATCCTCGTATTTCCCTCCTCGTTCTATATATTCTGAAGTTCTTTCATCTATGGAATTAAACTGTAGCTTTTGGATTTCTCTCTTCACTTTTGAAGACGTAAAATTATCTCGAAATCTAGTTGTAATTTGGCTATTTATGCTGAAATTTTTAAATAAAATAACTGAACTTAATAAATAACAATCAGGTTTTAAAAGGGAATTTAATTCATGCAGCAAAAAGATTTCATTCTCAAAACTGTAATTACTTGTACCAGACTGATCAATTACAATATCAACAGAATGGTTCTGAATAGGTATACTTAAAAAATCAGCGCAAATAAAAAGAATGTTTCTTGTGGAGTTTCTTCTTTCAATTACATCTTTTAAAAATAGAAGTTTATTCAAATCTCGATCAATAGCAATATATAAGCAATCTTCTGGCAGCTCTTCATAAATATTTCGTAAAAAGAATCCAAAACCCGATCCTATATCAAGCAGTACCTTGTCATTTAAATCTAGTTGTTTTAATTTCTTTTTCGCCCATTCTCCTGCTCTATGTATATTCTCCAAATAAGAAGAATCAGTTTCATGGATATAAT
>NZ_JBFUIN010001050.1:0-897 GCF_056401855.1 Bacillus sp. P4_D3 | reverse complement strand
TGACTAATCATAGATCGCCCTTCACACGCTTGAGGAAGGAGAATTCTTTCGGTAAATTCGTTAAAGTTACAGTTAGATATGCATATTACAAGAAATACATATAGTATATACAGAATTTWAAATCCCACCATTTTGAGATGTTTTCTTCCTCTATAAAATTTATTTTATAGGGAATTCATTATACTTATTAAAACAACAACATGATATAGACAAAGCCAAAGAATAAACATAATGGACTATAGAACCAAGTGTCGTATCTAGCAAACTGAGAATGTTTAATTTTCTTGAAAAATCCAACGAACTTAAAATCACCAATTGCCCTAATAATGAAAACTAAAGCACAGACAATACTTCCAATTTTAGATAAACTATTTGCTTGGAACCCCCGCAAATAACCTACTTGAACAACAATAATGACACTAGCTAATAGAATAAGAATGGCTACGAATAATGTTCCCCCTATTCTCGGAGTAAAAGCAGGCTTATGTTCTCCCTCTTTTACTGGGAGTACAGCGGCAGAACCCCATCGACCTCCAAAAGCCCAATAAATATGCAAAAAACTGATAAACCACAGAAGCCCTACAGCTACTACTATTAATAGTAATTTCATTTATTCGCCCCCAATTTCGTAACTTCAAAGATAACATACACTACCGTATGTTATAGTGAAAATTTTGTCCCTTCAGGTTTTATAACCATATTAGGGACATTTATTATCGAATAATCAATTATGTCTCAGCATAATTCCGTGACATCCGCCGGAGGCTTTAACTTCTTTCAGTGGATGTTTGGACACCCGCTGAAAGAAGTTAAAAGCTCAACCATTTTATCAATATCAAAATTAGGATTTGCTTCAAACCTTGTCATCCACCCTACATACGTTAAATAGGCAAGTCT
>NZ_JBFUIN010001049.1:0-898 GCF_056401855.1 Bacillus sp. P4_D3 | reverse complement strand
TAATTACACATATAAAGTATTAATGAATGAGGAGGGCCAGTATTCTCTCTGGCCTGCCTTTCTCGATGTACCTATTGGATGGAATGTTGTACATGAAGAAGCTAGCAGACAAGTTTGCTTAGAATACGTTGAAGTTAACTGGAACGATTTAGATCCGAAAAAAAATCAAATTAGCGAAAAAATATTAGTAGGAAAACAATAATGAAAGCAAACATAAATCCAAAAGTAGTTGTAAGCATCGTTTATATAACAGCGATGTTTATGGCTGCGATGGATGCAACGATTGTGAATGTAGCACTGCAAACGATAAGTAAAGAACTACAAGTACCTCCTTCTGCAATGGGGACAGTAAATATTKGGTATTTAGTTAGCTTAGCTGTTTTTCTTCCGATTTCTGGTTGGTTAGGAGATCGCTTTGGTACGAAAAAAGTATTTTTAACTGCCCTTTTCGTTTTTACAATTGCATCTGCATTATGTGGAATTGCTAATGATATTACTTCATTAAACATTTTTCGTATCATTCAAGGTGCTGGTGGCGGACTTTTAACACCAGTCGGGATGGCGATGTTATTCCGAACATTTTCACCAGAGGAAAGACCAAAAATTTCTCGATTTATTGTACTTCCAATTGCTGTAGCACCAGCGATCGGACCAATTATTGGTGGTTTCTTTGTAGATCAAATGTCTTGGCGCTGGGCATTTTATATTAATCTGCCGTTTGGTATCATTGCGTTGCTATTTGGACTTCTATTTTTAGCAGAGCATATTGAAAAATCGGCTGGTCGTTTTGATTCTATCGGTTTTGTTCTTTCAGCACCAGGTTTTGCGATGCTCATCTATACACTCAGTCAAGGCCCGTCAAAAGGTTGGATTTCTCCAGAAATAATAAGTACTGGAA
>NZ_JBFUIN010001048.1:0-900 GCF_056401855.1 Bacillus sp. P4_D3 | reverse complement strand
CAATAAATTGTGAATATAGTTGCCATGTGGGGGGATATAAGATTTTATATAAAACCTGGTATTGGCCTGTGTTTGTTCTACGTTTGGTTTATATTTGGTTTATGTTTGGTTTATATTTGGTTTATATTTGGTTTATGTTTGGTTTTCGTTTGGTTTATGTCTGGTTTCATTAATTACAAAATCAGTTACAAAAGTTACAAAAGCTATTTTTGTTATCAAAATAGACTTATATTACGGAGGAGAGCATGAAAAAATGTCTTTAGGAGGGGACAAAAAATTTTGGTGAATAAAAATGTATTATCAAACTTGGACATACTCATGTTATGAATCTAAACATAAAGGGAAATAGTATGAATAAACCAATAGCATTTAAATGAAAACATTATTAATCAAAAAATTATGCTCATTTTAAGATGGCAGATATGATACAACATAAGATTTCGAGATTTGATAGGGATGATGAAACGTTGTAATTGCTTAGTTTGTAAATATTAAAATTAGTAAAGATAATAGGGAAATATAGATTATTTTTTGTTTGTACAATGATTATAAACTAGGTTTATCAGTATGATTTAGAATTAAATAGTTTATATAAAAGTAAGAAGATAATAGATTTACTTATAGCGTGCCGTTGATTCAGAAAGAAATACAATTGATTTTTATTTAGGTGAAACAAGAAAACATAAGCCCGCATAGCGTTTTTTTAAGAAAGCTTTGCGGCCCTTTTTATAGTTTAAACCTTTGTATTATTACTCTATACAAGTATGCGGTTGATCCTAGGGTATTTCAGAACGAATCCATCATTGTAATAGGGAATTGTTTATTGTTTCTAGTTGGAAAATTTATATTGGGAGTCTTAAAGATATAGTAAATATAAAGGAGATGGGTTAAATAATGAAA
>NZ_JBFUIN010001047.1:0-900 GCF_056401855.1 Bacillus sp. P4_D3 | reverse complement strand
GTAAAAAGGTTGTTCTTTTTACAAGAACAACCTTCTTCATTAACAAGTTTGTAATACACAGCATGTATTTTCAAACTGGCGATTTTTCAAGTCTTCATTTCCAATACAGAAATAAAGCATTCCTAAATCTCCCCACATCATATTACAATTTTTAGTATCTGAATCAATTTGGAATAAGAGCGTCATATGCTGTGGATCTATTCCCATATATTGTCCAGTCTCATACAATACCTCATCTTGTACAGAGAATGGTTCTCCAAACATTTGATGATTATCATAGTTGTCTGGGATTAGCTCTTCAAGTAATTGCAAGAAACGATCTGAATCCGCCTCATCTTCAATGAAAAGCTCAGGTAATTTATACGTCAGTTCAAATGAAATTGCACATTGATTAAATTCCCCCYGAACTTCATCTGCTCTACGTAATTGCTCTACAGGGATATCATAATAAAGCACACGTCCCGCTTCGTTTGGATTTACATCTTCTTCAAAGTAATTTTCAATACTAAAGAAATATAACATCCCTGTCTTAGGAAGATTGTGATCCATACCAACGTTTTGTAAATCACTTAAATTAAATTGTGCGATAAAACGTAACGGATTCTCTTTGTATGTTGGATATTCAAATGTATTTGGCAAATCAGGAACTCCGCCCATTTTTGAACTACCTTTTCCGATTGTCTCCTGCACCTTTGGCACAACTTTTATACAAGGAAATATAGTATTTACAAGCTCCTGTTTCAAATGTGTTAGTTCATATTTATCAATTAATACTTCAATTTTCTGTTCCATAAATTCTCCTTACATTTACATACTTATTTGTATCATAGCACAAAGATTATACTTCATTCATTGTAAATTCAACAAGCTCAAGAAAAAACKGGCTCTTCCCTCGTACGC
>NZ_JBFUIN010001046.1:0-900 GCF_056401855.1 Bacillus sp. P4_D3 | reverse complement strand
AATTTAACTAAATAATTTTGAACAACATCCATAACAATTTTATATTCTTCATCTTTAAATGTATCGAATAATAAATGATAATCATTATAAATATCTAATAACCCATCAATAATTTCTTGGCGATTCGTCTTTACACTTACTTTTTTCGAATTGTTAATTGACTTCAATTTTCCTAAATCCAATTTATTCATACCAGCTTTATCTTGTTTCATTTTCTTCAAAATTGCATTTGCCGTTTGTGCATTGGCAAGTAATGTTAAATCAGATTCATCAGCTTCTAACCATTCACCATCAGTAATTCGTGACAATTCATATATAGTATCTTCCCATGCATCATTTTTATATCTCCATACTTCTGTACGAAAACCAACAATACGAAAAACATCTTTATCATATCCAGTTACTTGCACGAGATCACCAAACGTAAAGTTATAATTTAATTCAATCCACTCTGTGTCGCCCTTTTTCATTTCTTGCTCTGTTACATGCTGTAAAGTTTGCTCAACGTAAAACCCATCGTGATTATTTACTTCGTATACGTAAACTCCATCTAAAATCTTCATATTTGTAATTTTTCCAACGGTTCCATATAGCGTAATCACGACTATGTCCCCTACGTTATATTTAGGTTGTTTTTTCCTTGCCATCTATATCTCTCCTTTTTTAAACGTCGTGATTTTGATAACAGTATATGCAACCTACATAAAAACGCTTATCACAGAAGCTTATATTCATAAATTTTTTCAATAAAAAAGTAGAATTTGTATATAACTCAAAAAAACTAGTATTTAAACTAGCTTTCACTTTTCATTTATGTTCTAACAGCAAGACGTATTGTAAATAAAAAAACATAATGAATACTTCACTTCTTTCAAAGTAATGTATTCATTATGTTTTCAT
>NZ_JBFUIN010001045.1:0-902 GCF_056401855.1 Bacillus sp. P4_D3 | reverse complement strand
TGGATATTCTATTTGTTATTCTCCTTGTTATTCTTATAATTGTATTAATGCAAGGTAAGGAATACAAAGTGAATATTAATCGTATTTGGCTCATTCCGGCTTTGCTGTGCTTTGTAACAATCCAGTCCATTATTCATATGGGACAATTAAATATATTGCACGTACTATTATTCGTTGCAATGCTCGGAATTGGATTGGGTCTTGGAGTTATTAGAGGAAAAGCTTTAACATTTCGATTAGATAGTGAAACAGGTCATGTATTACGAAAAGGAAATTGGTTAAGTACAATTATTCTCCTTGTTATTTTAGGTGCAAAGGTTTTGATTAAGCAAAGTATGTTTCCTGGCAGTACTCACCACACATTAATGGTTGTAACGAATGCCTTTTTATGTATCACATTAGGTACCGTAATTAGTAGACGCTATTATATTTGGAAAAAATATAATGAATTAACACAAAAAGCGTAAATACATTCGTCCCTTGTTTAACAACGCTGTGAACGGTAATACTAAATAATATTGAACTTTTACAACAAGGGATGATAATATGATATTCATTTACACGGATTTCGGCGGAACGCATACAACCTCGCTAGCTGCAGCTTATCATTTAAATAAATTACCAACTGATCGGAAGTTAACGAAAGAAGAAATTTTAAATGTAGAGTACTTTAATAAATTGAAAACAGAAGATATGGGGAAAATTATTTTTCATGGACAAGATGAATATGGGAATCCTGTATATACAATTGGATGTGGGGCATCAAAGGTCGTTGTACCTGCCATGAAGCATTTAGGAGAGATTCTGCAAAAACATTATCAAAACAATGATAAGATTATTTTTTCTAATACATCACCAACAGTTCCATTGCCAATGACTTTAGGCGGTTTGTTTTCTAGAAG
>NZ_JBFUIN010001044.1:0-902 GCF_056401855.1 Bacillus sp. P4_D3 | reverse complement strand
CCATTGAAAGTCCCCCTATTTCCCTGACAAAATTTCTTGTTCCATCATATTTATAATACCGAATATTTCGTCTTTTTTAGTTTTCAATGCAGCCTTATTCACAATCATTCGAGCTGATATAGAGCACATTTCCTCAAATACAATTAACCCGTTTTCTTGTAATGTTTTTCCTGTTTCAACAATATCAACAATTGCATCTGCCAAACCTAGAAGTGGAGCAATCTCTACAGATCCTTCTATTTTAATAATTTCTACATCCTCCCCTTTATCATGAAAATATGTAGAAGTAATGTGCGGATATTTCGTAGCAATTCGTTTTTTTCGATAACTCTTCGGATTATACGTAGGAATAGAAGCGACACAAAATTTACACACGCCTACTCCTAAATCCACCATCTCATATATATCTTTCTCACATTCCATTAATATATCTTTTCCAACGACTCCAATATCAGCTACGCCATGTTCTACATAAGTAGCAACATCTACCGCTTTCACTAAAATAAATGAAATGTTTGTGTTTTTACTTTTAAACACAAGTTTTCTTCCTTTATCTTTGAGCTCCGAACAATCAATTCCAATTTTCTCAAACAGTGGAATAACATGCTTTTCTAATCTTCCTTTCGTTAACGCAATTTGAATGTTACGCATGAAGCCTCTCCTTCTTTCTGGATGATCCATTTCTCTCTCCATACATATTCCACTAGGGATTCACTCTTCGCCTCAACGACTGTCATTATTTTATTCTTGTTTGCAAATTGAAAAGTATCGTTTAAATTAGAGAATAAAGATAACTGGGCATTCTTCCCGTCCTTTTGAAGTAAATTTCGTAACCTTTCCGCTTCTGCTAATCTATTTAACCCATAATGAATCATAATATCTATTCTCTTTCGTTTATATGG
>NZ_JBFUIN010001043.1:0-906 GCF_056401855.1 Bacillus sp. P4_D3 | reverse complement strand
AGCAATAATTAATTAAATATACTGTCTGTGATGAAGAGAGTAGTCTTTTTCAGAAGGAAAGCGAGCTAGGGATGGTGTGAGCCTAGTGCAGAAGAAAAAGATGAAGCGCACTTCGGAGACGCTTCTTGAACGAATAGTAGAGTAAGCCGAGGCCCCCTGTCCTCGTTATAAACGGGAAAGTGGTTCGGAATGAACAACAAGGGTGGTACCACGGGTTAAAACTCGTCTCTTTTTTAGAGACGAGTTTTTTGTGTTTAAAAAATAAGGAGGTTGTAGTATGGATTATAAAACGCAGTTTGCGAAAAGTTTATCGAATATTTTTACGAATGAATTAACGCAAAATCAAATTTTAGATTTAATCGAAACACCAAAACAAGATGAATTCGGAGATGCAGCGTTCCCATGTTTTTCACTAGCGAAGCAATATAGAAAATCACCAGCTGCTATCGCAAAGGAAGTTGCGGAGAAATTAAATGACCCATTTTTTATGAAAATAGAGGCTGTTGGCCCGTATGTAAACGTCTTTTTTAATCGTCAAACAGTAAGTGATGAAGTATTAAAAACAATTTTAACGGAGAAAGAAGAGTACGGTCAAAATCATTTTGGATGTGAAAAAACAGTAGTTATCGATTATTCTTCTCCTAATATCGCGAAACCTTTTTCAATGGGGCATTTACGTTCTACAATGATCGGTAATTCGCTGAAACATATCGCCGAAAAATGTGGATATGAAGTTGTCGGAATTAATTATATTGGGGATTGGGGAACACAGTTTGGAAAGTTAATTACCGCATATAAAAAATGGGGAAATGAAGAAGTAGTTAAAGAGGATCCAATTCGTGAGTTATTTAAGTTATATGTTCAGTTTCATGAAGAAGTAAAAGAGAACAAAGAACTAGAAGAAGA
>NZ_JBFUIN010001042.1:0-908 GCF_056401855.1 Bacillus sp. P4_D3 | reverse complement strand
CCCATACTAACTGAAAATTAAACCCCTTTAGTTCACTTTCTACAACACAATCTTTAAATTCGTCTGATACGAATGTTTGTACAGATACAATTGGAAAATCTCCGTATTTATGCTTCGTGTTCATTGTACAAAAAATATGTTCCCCTTTAATTTTATCTGCAATAAAAGCAAATTTGTCGAATCCACCAAAATCATCAGGTTTCGCATTTTTATAATCAATACATGCCAATACGTTTAATACATGTATTGCATAGCATTCATATCCTTCATGAACAAGCGGAAGAACTTCAACTTTCCTTTTTATTAAATCAAATACTACTTCTATCGCTGCTTTTGTAAAAATAAGTGGTATTTCACTTAATAAATCAGATACTTCTCCCTTATTTGATAATTTCATTTGCAATGGATTCCACGTATTAATTACTGATTGACCTTGAAAATAGTTATTAAAAATTTCTTGCCCTTCCTCATTCTCACACTCTAATTGATCAAAATTAGAATTACCAATAATTTTCCACACTCTCATTATACTACCCCTTTTAATCTATATAAAATACACATTGTCCCTGTTAACACCCGTTTCTCATCTATCTTATCCTTTAATGCTTTTTTATCGCCCACTGCTTATATGTAATTTTCATCTCACAACCTTCTTTAATATTTCTTTTTTACGATCTAACTTCTTCTCACATCATGTCTACTTCACTCAAAAAATGAATTGTATCCATACACTTTTTATTCCTTTCAAATTTGTACTTATTGTGTTTACCTAAATTAAGTCTTCGATGTTACTATTATTTATTAACAAGGGGACCTCACGAATAAATAACACCACTTACAAGAAAATTCTTTTATTTTAATCCTCTATTAATCATGTAACTTATTTAAAAACTCCGTAAAATTATAAG
>NZ_JBFUIN010001041.1:0-909 GCF_056401855.1 Bacillus sp. P4_D3 | reverse complement strand
GCGTAAGGGCTACACCTTGTAAAATAAATAAATATTCAGGATGACTATTATAGAAAAAGGCGCCGATTAATGGGCCGATTACAGAGCCAATTGCTCCCATTGTTTGCAGAACCGCAAATATTTCGGCCTGTTGTTCTTCCTTCGTTAAGTCAGCGATTTGAGCGCGCTGTGCCGGAATATATAAAGAGCGGCCAATACCATTTACGACATACAATAAGGCGAAAAAGGCGACTGATTCAGCAAGAACGAACCCGCTAACGGCGAAAGCTTGTAAAACTAATCCGAGTAACATTATTTTCTTTCGGCCGTATTTATCTGTTACACCCCCAGCGATTAATGTAAACACAATATCAGCGAGAGGCTGTAATCCGAAAAGAAGCATTGTAACTATGACATTACCATTTAAAGCTTTATTAACATGAACAATAAAAATGATAGCTAACATCGCTTCAGTCGTTCGGACTAACAATTCACCGAACAATCGAATGAGAATAGGCTTATTATAACGTTTTAAAAGATACTTCATTTTTATTTCCTCCTTTCTATATTGAAATGATAAGATGGAAGCTAGAAATGAAAAAGGGTAGAATGAAAGAGGAAGATTTTTCATCTTTTAGGGGGCGTTTTATGACTATTTTGGAGCAATATATGCACCTTTGGCTCCAGTATGGAAAAGGGAGAGCAGAGGACGAAAGATTAGAAATAACAATACAAAATATATCTGAAACTTTATTTTGTACAGAGCGAAATAGTAAATTAATCATAAAAAAATTAGAAGAATTAAATTGGATTATGTGGTTTCCAGGCCGAGGGAGAGGGAATCGTTCAAAGTTGTTATTTCAAAAACATCCACTTTCTTTAATTTTAGAAAGAGGAAAAGAAATAACGAAACAAGGGGATGTAAAAAGC
>NZ_JBFUIN010001040.1:0-910 GCF_056401855.1 Bacillus sp. P4_D3 | reverse complement strand
GTGTATGCGAGATGTTTTCAAGTCTTTCTGTAATGAATATATAGAAAATTAAGGAAATGTTAAGGGTTTATGTAGTGGAAAGTTAAGAAGTGTATGGGAGACTAATAATGTACAAACAAATTTAGATGGAATTGATATTTTTATAAATTTAAAGGAAAGGAAACGTTGTATGAGGAAGATAAAAAAATTAATAAAACTTATCGGAGTCATTACTATACTATTACTAATCATAGCGTTGGTATTTCCTACATGGACCTCACAAATAAAGGTCAAAAACAGTATAAGTACATTAGAACAAGTAGAGATAAATGGAACTGGTCATGAAATTATGATACGCGGCAAAGATAAGAGTAATCCAGTTATTATCTTTGTACATGGTGGACCAGGTTCTTCGGAAATACCATATGCTCAAAAATACCAAGACTTATTGGAAGAGAAATTCACGGTTGTCAATTACGATCAAAGAGCAAGTGGAAAATCGTATCATTTCTTTGAAGACTATTCTAACCTTTCATCAGATCTACTCGTGGAGGATTTATTAGCTATGACGGATTACGTTTCAAAACGTCTAGGCAAAGAAAAAGTAATTTTAATAGGCCATTCTTATGGTACATATATTGGAATACAGGCTGCCAACAAAGCTCCTGAAAAATATGAAGCATATATTGGCATTGGACAGATGAGCGATACAGTAGAAAGTGAGATGGATAGTTTAAACTATGTTATTGAACAGGCACAAAATGCTGGGAATGCGGATGAGGTTTCACATTTAAAAGGGTTAACTGAACAAATTAAAAATGGCGATACATATACCCCGCGAAATTATGTTGCGAAATACGGTGGAACTTCAAGACTTATTGAAAATCCAGAGGGTGATAACATAGGGATGTTATTCAGTAATGAATATAAC
>NZ_JBFUIN010001039.1:0-914 GCF_056401855.1 Bacillus sp. P4_D3 | reverse complement strand
CCCCTATACCGACACGTCCATTCCCATTAGGGATTGTCTTTACATTTAAATTTTCTTTAAACTGTTTTCCGCCCCGCTTGTATTCAATATTTACTGTATCCCCTTCTTTTTTCCCTGTCATATACTCAATAAATTGTTCCGTCTTGTCGAATATTTTTCCATCGACAGCTACTATAACATCTCCAAGCTTAAGCTTTCCTTCTGACGGCATACCCTTTGCTACACCAGCCACTAGTACACCTTTATTTTCAAAAGAAACAGAGCGATTTGCACGTTTATATGCATTATAAATTGCAGCGTTTTGTGAATCTTTCATCGCATAATCTTGACGAAATTGATATTCTTCATCACTCTCACCTTTTTGCAATATTTCTTCCGCCTTCGAAATGTGTGTATATTTATTAAATTGCGCGGCTATTAAGTTCACAACATTTGCAGGCCCCATTGAGACAGTGACAAGCATAAAATCACCAGACTCTTTAGTACCACCGTCAACTTGCACGTACGGCGCTAATTTTGCGGCCATACCTGGTTTTGTCACAAAGTATGGCAAACGCACATAAACAAGTAGCATCGCCAATATAACCCCTATTAAAATTGCATATATAAACCGAAAACGCTTAAACATTATGTTTCTCCTTCCACTGCTCAATTAGTAAATAAATGTTTGAAATGTGTTTTTCTGCTTCCACTTCTCCGACCCGAATGATGTCTTCAATATGTGTAAAAGCACGCGAACTAAATTGTTCTACTGCTGGCCGCATCATTAAATCTGATGCTATTTGCCGATTCATCACAAGTTCATGTTGCATAATTTCAATACTTTGCATAATCACATCATAAATCGATGTAACCTCTCCATTCACCTTAATTGGAGATACATCTACAGCAATAACAATATCAGCCCCTAAATC
>NZ_JBFUIN010001038.1:0-914 GCF_056401855.1 Bacillus sp. P4_D3 | reverse complement strand
CTATTAAATACGTGTAAAAAAGTTACGAATAGTGATGCTGAATTCGTTTGGGTTGATGAATCATTTATGCATGAGAATAAAGTGCAGCCATGGACGAAAATGCCATTATGGCTTCCTGAAACTTTTGCATTAGAAGGTGAAACAGATCCGTGGAAAGGTGGATTCTCTATTAGTATCGAGAGTGCCGTTAAAGAAGGGCTTACTTTTAGAAGGTTAGAAGAGACAGTTAAAGACGTGTATGACTGGATGAAGAGTATGGATGAATGGGAATTAAAAGCAGGTATTTCAGTTGAAAGGGAGAAGGAATTGTTAGAAAAGTGGAATGGATAGTTTTTATAGATAATAGGGATGGAGAGAAATATGATAGATCAATTAAAAAAGGTTAGAAAAAGGACGATAATTTTAACGGTTATAATCCTCTTGCTAACTGTCATTCTCGTAAGAAATAGTACGTGGTATATCTCTCGTTCCTTTTCTTCTGAATTTTTTCAATTGCCGATGCCATTGGATAGTAAAGCAATTAAGGATTATGAGGTGGATGAGAAGAATTGGATTGAATTAGCAAATGGCGGTTATTGGGAAGTAGTAGCGAATCGAGTTATAGAAACGAAGCAATCGAAGGCAGAAGTAATCTCATTCTATCAAAAAATAGGAAAGTTAAAATATCCTAATTCTAACGTGGTCGGTGTAGAAATTCAGATATACTTTTTTGAGGATAGTGTGGAAATAGAAACTGATAAAGGAAATTATTACCGAGATAAAATGGGAGGAATTCGTTATGTAAGTGAATATGATATTAGAGCTATAAAGAAGGAAAAGCAACCTAGTGATCCAGAGACGATAACATATGTGATTCAAGTGCATACCCAATTTGATTATTGGTATAAACTTGATTGAACATGAGGGACTATAGG
>NZ_JBFUIN010001037.1:0-915 GCF_056401855.1 Bacillus sp. P4_D3 | reverse complement strand
GTTATATAACGAAG
This sequence comes from Bacillus sp. P4_D3, assembly GCF_056401855.1. Taxonomy (NCBI): domain Bacteria; kingdom Bacillati; phylum Bacillota; class Bacilli; order Caryophanales; family Bacillaceae; genus Bacillus; species Bacillus sp. P4_D3. The sequence continues at coordinate 901 of NZ_JBFUIN010001037.1, read as the reverse complement.
GCTCTTTTTGTTTTTTTTCCTTTTATTCATACACAGTCCTCATAGTTGTAGATGTATAAAAGGAAAAAAGTAATTTGGGGCGTAATCTATCTATATGATAATTCAAAATGAAATATAAGTCTATATTTTCATTGTTTTTTTGATTATATTTATGTCACTGAGCTCAGAAGAATATATGTATGTGGAGGGAAAATATATGAAATCGAAACATGTACCAGTTTTAATTGTTGGAGGGGGATTATCAGGATTATCGTCTGCGTTATTTCTTGGAAAACAGAACATTGAGTACTTACTTATTGAAAGGCATCCGTCTACTGCGATTCATCCGAAAGCAGGCGGGATTACTTTTCGTACGATGGAATTATTTCGAGAATTAGGTCTAGAAAAAGGAATTAGATTAGCTGGTAAAGCATTAGAGAATTGTCACGGGAGAATTGCGGTTCAAACAATAGCTGAGGTAAAGAATGAAGAGTTGGAACAAATAAGGGCGACTCAGTATGAAAATAACGAAAAGTTAGTTCGTAAAGTGGAAGAGATTAGCCCATCAAAACAAACTGCTTGTTATCAAATTACGTTAGAAGAGATGATGTTACAATACGCGCAAAAGTTAGGCGGAAATCTATCTTTTAATCATGAACTGATTTCTTATGAGCAAAATGAGAACGGAGTAATAGCAACTATTCGAAATCGTGAAACGAAGGAAGAGTGTCTTATTTATTGTGATTATGTAATCGCAGCAGATGGAGCGAAAAGTAAAATACGGGAACAGCTAGGTATTCTAACCGAGGGCCGTGGTACAATCGGTGGTTATTATATGAACATATATTTTGAAGCGGATTTGAGTGAATTTATTAAAGGAGGCGCATTCGGTTTTACTATGATACTACATCCAGAAGTAATT
>NZ_JBFUIN010001036.1:0-916 GCF_056401855.1 Bacillus sp. P4_D3 | reverse complement strand
GTATAAATTAATTCTTTCGCTCTACCAACTCCAATTAATCTAGGTAATCGCTGCGTACCACCCGCTCCAGGTATTATTGCAAGGGAAGTTTCAGTGAGACCTAGACTTGCAGTGTCAGAAGCAATTCTAAAATCACAAGCTAAGCTTAATTCAGTACCTCCACCAAGTGCGATTCCATTTATTGCAGCAATAACTGGTTGTGGTAATTGTTCAACCATCTCCATAGTAGAACGAATCATACCCACAGCATGGCGAACTTGTTCTTCATTCATGTTGGCACGCTCTTTTAAATCAGCACCAGCGCAAAACGCTTTTTCGCCAGCCCCTGTTAAAATAACAACGCGCGTATTTGATTCTTCGTTTATTTGAGTTAATATAGTTTGTAATTCTTCTAATAATGCCAAAGATAATGAGTTAGCTTGTCTTTCACGATTTAACGAAATCTTTACAACATGCGGTGTAACATAGTCAACGGAAATGTTTTGTAATTGTAGCATCTTCTCACCTACTTATCGTTTTATGTTGAAGCGCTCTATACACATGACTCGGTAATTGGATATTTAACTTACTTTGAATAAAATGACTAGCTCTCAATAACTTTTCTTCGTCTATATTTGTTTGGACACCTAACTTATGGAGCATATGTACTAAGTCATCAGTAGCAACATTACCCGATGCTCCTGGTGCATAAGGACACCCTCCCAGTCCACCACAAGAACTATCAAACGTTGTAATACCATGTTCTAAAGACTTAACTACATTTGCTAGTGCCATTCCATACGTATTATGAAAATGCATCGCAAACTGCGAAGCATCATATTTCTTTAATAAATGTTCTAATACTTGCTCTACTTGTAACGGATTCGCTACACCAATCGTGTCACCAAGTGAGATTTCATAAATGCCGTATGAAAAT
>NZ_JBFUIN010001035.1:0-917 GCF_056401855.1 Bacillus sp. P4_D3 | reverse complement strand
CATCCATATCCGCCATTATGATCTTTAATTTCTGCTGAACCAACTGTGTATTTTCCTGATTGGAAATATTCTTTCCCGTTATATACACCTTCATTAATTGCAGCAGCTAATGTAAAAACTTTCATTGTAGACCCTGGTTCGAATGCGTTCGCAATTGGATCGTTTAAAAAATATTCAATGTCTCCTTTGTTAGGATTATAACTAGGCTTACTAGACATTGCTAAAATCTTACCTGTTTTTGGATCTGCAATGATTCCTACTAACATAGAAGGATCATAGTGTTGCTCCGCTTTGTTCATCGCATCTTCTAAAAAACTATTAATTTGTTTATCAAGCGTAAGATATACGTTATTTCCATTTTTAGCAGGTTCTACTTTTCCTATATCATTTGTAAGCGGGATTCCACTTCGAGAGCCTACATATGCGACATTACCATTTGTAGAGCGCAAATATTTATCAAGACTTTGTTCGAGTCCAAACTTACCTTCTGCATTTCCTTTTTCATCTGGTCTAGCAAAACCTAGGATATATGATGCAAAGTCTTCGTTTGGATATACTCTAGCTTTTTCTGTCGTAAATGACACCCCTGGTATTTTTAATTTTTTTATTTGTTCCTTCACTTCTCTAGATAAATTCCGACCAATTTTACCAATTTCAACTTGCGTACGTCCTTCATGAAAATTTTTCATGATCTCCTCTTTATCAACTTCAAGCTCATCTGCTAAACGTTGTGCAGTATCTTCTTTATCTTTTAATTTATCTTTTCCTTTTAAGTTTACAACGATGCGATATGTTGTTGAGTCTTGGACTAATACTTTACCGTTTTGATCATAAATTGTCCCGCGATTTGCTTCAAGAACTCCATTTTTGTTTTGTTGTTCATTCGCAAGATCTTTTACATTAACATTATGCACGAC
>NZ_JBFUIN010001034.1:0-919 GCF_056401855.1 Bacillus sp. P4_D3 | reverse complement strand
GACGAGAGGATATTATCGAATTAACCTACTCCTTCTTAAACGATTTTTCAATAAACTATAACAGGCCTATTCGTGACTTACCTTCAAGCATTATGCATGAACTGCTTCATTACAATTGGCCTGGTAATATTCGCGAGCTCCGCAACGTAGTTGAAAGACTCGTCGTATTTGCGACAGACGGCATTATAAAACAAGAATATTTACCGTTTCATACAAATGATACTTTAGAGAACAAAACATCTCATTCCCTATTACTCAGCAATAATAATATGATTCTTTCTTTACAAGAAGAAATGGATGAGCACGAGAAAAAGGTAATTGAAAGAGCTTTACGCATTTTAGATGGTAATAAATTAGAATGTGCGAAACAACTCGGGGTAACGAGGGCCACTTTATATAACCGCTTAAAAAGGCTTGGGTTACAATAACCCCTTCTCCTCCTCTATGTTGGCATAGTTATTGCATAATAATTTGTGTAAACCGAACTAGAGGAGGAATACATATGACGAATAAAGAGAATTTAATTGTTTGTCGTTGTGAAGAAGTTACATACGGACAACTTCAATCGACAATTGCTGAATATAATTGCTCAGCTCGTGAGTTAAAACTAAGAACGCGTGCTGGTATGGGTTTTTGCGGGGGACGTACATGTAGAACAACACTAGATCGAATGATCGAAAACGCTAACCCTGGTACATCTCCTGACGAGATTCCATTAAAATATCAACCACCAGTGCGTGCAGTTACTTTTGGGGCGGTAGGTGAAAATAAATGAATAGAATTATAAATCACCCTATTTTAGGTAGTTTAAATAGTAGTCAGCGTATCAATTTTAAATTTAATGGTCAACAATATGAAGCATATGAACATGAAACGATAGCGGCCGCTCTACTTGCAAACGGAATAAGAACGTTAAGAG
>NZ_JBFUIN010001033.1:0-920 GCF_056401855.1 Bacillus sp. P4_D3 | reverse complement strand
GCCGAACCATCGAAACGTTATCGTGATAGTTCAATAGATGAAGATGCGATTGCGAAAGTTGCTGTATCCTACATACAAGAAGGAGATTCCGTTTTTATTGGCGGGGCTTCCATTCATTATGCCATGTTAAAGTATTTACCTGAAACATCATTTACAGTTATTACGAATGCTTTAGAAATTGCTAGTAAGTTACGGGAATATAAGAACATTGATACGTACTTAATTGGTGGAAAAGTGAAACCATCAGGAAATATGACAGATACACTGGCCTCTGAATTGATAAGTAGATTCTCTATTGATCTTTATTTCTCTACAGGTGGCGGTATTTCATTGAATGGTATAAGTACTGCGACACCGGAAGTTGCTTATTTTGGAAAAACAGTAAGTAAAATTGCTAGAAGAAATATTTGTTTAGCTCCTCATAATAAACTTGGAATAGACTGCTTTATAAAAGGAGAGTCACTGATAGAAATTGACCTTATAATAACAGATGAAGGGGCTAGTAAAGAAACGATTCAACAATTTGAGAAACAAGGTAAAGAAATTGTAATAGCGTCAATAGACCTCATTTAAAAGGAGTTTGAAATGATTATAAAAGGACAAGAGTTTCATATAAATGGATTAACTTATACAGTTCGTTCTGCAGTTCAAACGGATGCTGAGCAGTTATCAGAAATTAGAGTTCAGATCGATGGCGAAACTGAAAATATGGATAGAGAAGAAGGTGAGGGATTTATAGATACGAAAGGTTTCCAGGAAATAATAAAAATGGATAGTGAAAAAACGAGAAATCTCTTTTTAGTTGTGGAAGTTCATAACCGTATCGTTGGATTTTCGAGATGTGAAGGATCGGACTTAAAGAGATTGTCTCATAAAGTAGAGTTTGGCATTTGTATTTTAAAAGAGTTTTGGGGATATAG
>NZ_JBFUIN010001032.1:0-920 GCF_056401855.1 Bacillus sp. P4_D3 | reverse complement strand
GGTAAACATGCATCTACAACTGAAGAAACAGATTGCAAAACTTTTGATCCAGAAGTATAAATTTTTGAAGGGTAGCCAAATCGTGGTTGCCCTTTTATTAATTATAGTATTGATAATAAATCTCATTTTCATTCATTGTTTTTAACTTTTCTTTTTATTTTTTCATATTTTCTTCATAAGTGATGTAATCCAGAGCAATTCATGTTCAATACGTGATTTACTAAATTCAATGACTTCTGTAATAAAAGATGAGCTAACATGTAAAGATTGAATAGCAGTAAGTTGTTTATGTAGTACGTCTTGGCGTATTGTTAAAATTTCTTTTCTAGCTTCGTAATCAAGTTTTTCAAATAGCGCGATACGCACAAGGAACTCAGCGTTATTTGTCGCAATCTTTTCGGGAAACTCTCTTAACATTTCAGAAAAAATTTCTTCTCCTGTTTCAGTTATGTCGTACATATTTCGGTTTGGCTTTCCGACTTGTTTATGTATTTTTTTCGTTATAGCGCCCATATTTTCGAAGCGCCGAAGAGCGGGATACAGTGTATTATGATTTAATTCGAAATTCTCACCTAACCGATTTTGAACATTTTTCTTTATTTCATATCCATGTTTTGGTCCAGTCGTTAATTCTGCTAGTAATAAAATGTCAACGTACATAAAAATCCCCCTTATATATTTCTCAAGTTCTCCAATGAAAAATCTCCTTTAACATATGTTAAAATAACATATGTTAGATTATACAACTTTGAACGACCGACCTATCACTTTTATTGTAAAAGAAAAGGGAGGAAAGAACTATGGCTTCGCCTGAAAATGTGATTTTAGTTCATGAAATTTCAAAGCTAAAAACAAAAGAAGAATTGTGGAATCCGTATGAGTGGTATGAATTTATGAGGGATAACCATCCGGTTCATTAT
>NZ_JBFUIN010001031.1:0-920 GCF_056401855.1 Bacillus sp. P4_D3 | reverse complement strand
GGTGTTCAAGGTAACACGGGCGCTACTGGACCTCAAGGTAACACAGGTGCTACTGGTATAGGAGTTACCGGACCTACTGGACCTTCTGGTGGACCTCAAGGTAACACGGGTGCTACTGGTTCCACTGGACCTCAAGGCGCTCAAGGACCAGCGGGTGCTACTGGCGCTACTGGACCTCAAGGTGTTCAAGGTAACACAGGTGCTACTGGTGCTACTGGTKCCACTGGACCTCAAGGTGYTCAAGGTAACACGGGTGCTACCGGACCTCAAGGTGTTCAAGGTAACACGGGTGCTACCGGACCTCAAGGTGYTCAAGGTAACACGGGCGCTACTGGACCTCAAGGTAACACAGGTGCTACTGGTATAGGAGTTACCGGACCTACTGGACCTTCTGGTGGACCCCCTGGACCTACTGGACCTCAAGGTAACACGGGTGCTACTGGACCTCAAGGTGTTCAAGGACCAACGGGTGCTACTGGTATAGGAGTTACCGGACCTACTGGACCTAGCTTCCCAGTAGCGACAATCGTTGTAACAAACAACATCCAACAAACTGTACTCCAATTTAACAACTTCATTTTTCATACAGTATTTAACGCAAACAATATTATCTTCAACGGCACAGATACAGTTACTGTTATCAACGCTGGTATTTATGTAATTAGCGTATCCATCTCTACAACTGCACCAGGATGTGCTCCGCTCGGAGTAGGAATTTCAATAAATGGAGCAGTCGCAACTGACAACTTCTCTTCAAATCTAATAGGCGACTCACTTTCATTTACTACAATTGAAACGTTAGCAGCTAGCACAAATATTTCTGTCAAATCTACCCTTAGCGAAATTACAATTCCCGAAACAGGCAACACTAACATCCGACTTACTGTATTTAGAATCGCTTAAATTTCACTATTTATTGT
>NZ_JBFUIN010001030.1:0-921 GCF_056401855.1 Bacillus sp. P4_D3 | reverse complement strand
GTTTTTGTATGTTTTAATGCTTTCAACCCATCAAATAACTTTTCTCGCCACCAAACACCGTCATGACCGCCTTGAAACTCTTCATAAGTATTTGGTATCCTTTTTCTTTTAAAGCTTTATACAAGCGTCTATTAGCCGTTAAAAGAGGTTTGTTTTCAAGTTCTCCTGCTGCTATGTAAAAATGAGGTTGACTCGTATTAGAATCTATAGATGAAATTTGATTTTCAATCCAAGGAATTTGATTTTCATAACCATCCTTTTTCCAATGCACGGATCCAGACATTGACAACACGTTTCCGAAAACATGTGGATTTTGAAGCGCTGCATAAAAAGCTGCTAAGCCACCAAGACTGAAACCAGCAATTGTTGTATGATTCTTTTCTTGATATACGTGATACCTAGCTTGAATCCATGGAAGTAGTTCCTCCGTTAAAAATGTATTCATTTTATCGTTATAAGTTAGCTCTTCTAGTCGATCAACGGGTTCTATTGCAACAGCAATACAAGATGGGATTTCTTTTTCGCATATTAAATAATTGAGTGTTCTTGCGATTGAAAGGTTATTAATGAATGAATTCCCATCAAACACAATGAGAAGTTCTTGAAGATGTGAAGTGTGAGAGTAGTCATGAGGCGTATAAATATAAATTTTACGTGTGTCATTTAAAATCGTACTATGAAAAGAATATGTTTCAATTTTTCCAGATGGATAATGATCTGAAGGAAAACGACTGCTATACTGTACTTCCATTCCTATGTTTAACACAGACGCTTTATTGGCATCTTCTCCAAATGTATTTTTATTAAATCGATCTAGTTGGTACTTTTCACTGCGCTTTATCCAATCATTTTCGAAAAAATCGTTTACTGAAAAATAGTACGTTGAAATAAAACTCTCATCCGTCCTAAACGTTACATACC
>NZ_JBFUIN010001029.1:0-922 GCF_056401855.1 Bacillus sp. P4_D3 | reverse complement strand
GTGTTACTAAGTCATATAAATTATTGCAAGCAGAATTCACGCAATTATTTAAACATTTTATTATAAAACAGTATTTATATATACTTAAACTATCATTAATAAAGACATCAAGGGAGGAACTAATATGAAAGAGAGCAATATAAAAGAGTTGTCACTAGAGCAACGTGAAGAATTACTACAAACATTGAAAGATCGTTTTGAGAATAACATGAACCGCCATATAGGTCTAGAGTGGGCTAATGTTCAAGAAAGGCTGGATGTTAATACTGAAAAGTTGTGGTCGCTCAACGAAATGGAAAGAACTGGCGGAGAACCTGATGTTGTTGATTTTGATAAAGAAAAAAGCGAATACATTTTTTACGATTGTTCAGCAGAAAGTCCTAAAGGTCGTAGAAGTGTTTGTTATGACCTTGAAGCGCTAGAATCAAGAAAGAAACATAAACCAGAAAATAACGCTATTGATATGGCAACTGCTATGGGCATTGAACTATTAACGGAAGAAGAATATCGCACGTTGCAAAATCTCGGAAATTTCGATTTGAAGACATCGAGTTGGGTGCAAACACCTTCTGATATTAGAGAACTTGGCGGTGCCCTTTTTTGCGATTATCGCTTTGGCCATGTCTTTGTGTATCACAATGGAGCAGAATCTTACTATGCCGCAAGAGGTTTTCGTGGTTCTCTAAGAGTTTAAAATTTGTACAGACAGGTAAATTTGAAATTGAGAATAGATTGCATTCTTTAGCTAGCGGCTTCGACTGTGAGGCCTCATAGAATATGGGGATTATCTTTTGTAAAAGAATGAATCAACTAAAAATATTAAGAGTATGTTTTGATAATTTTTTTCATAAACATACTCTTTTTTAGAATTATTTATCAAAATTATTAGTTTTAATTAAATTGTAAACGAAAACATGTAAAA
>NZ_JBFUIN010001028.1:0-924 GCF_056401855.1 Bacillus sp. P4_D3 | reverse complement strand
GGTATAAGTAGCATTCAAGTCGTGTATTTCTTGAAAGATCCACAAAACATTGAAGCATTTAAAAAAGAAGCAAAAAAATCTGATATTGATTTTAATTATTATAAATTAGATGCACATGACTCGTTGTACAAACAAATGATTGATCCTATCGACAATATCTCTTCTACTTCTCAAATGATTATTTATATTGTATCGATTGCAGGGGCGATTATATTAGGGTTAATCATTATGTTATCGATTAAAGCACGTCGTAAGGAAATGGGGATTCTATTGTCCATTGGAGAGAAAAAGTGGAAACTGATGGCGCAGTTCGTAGTAGAAGTAGTATGTATCGCTATTTTAGCATTTGGATTATCCATAACAACAGGAGCTAAAGTTTCTCAATATATAGGGGATAATTTACTTTCGAGTGAAATTGCTACAGCAAGCGAAGAAACAGACACCCCACAAAATGGTACTGTAATGATGTCTGGACCTGGTGGTACTCTACAAAACCAAAAAGAAGATCCAATTGATAAAATTGATGTAAGTGTAACAGGAGAAGATGTAGGGAAAATGGGGGGGATCGGACTAGCTATTGCTATATTAGCAACGCTTCTTCCAGCATTATCTATTCTACGCCTGAATCCAAAACAAATTCTTTTAAAAGATGAATAAGGAGGCTCGATATGGAAACGATTTTACAATTTAAAAACTTAGATTATTATTATGAAAGTAACGGAAAAAAAGTAGCGATACTAGACAATGTTAACTTTTCTTTTCAAAAAGGACATTTCTACACGATTCTAGGACCATCTGGATCTGGTAAAACTACAACTCTTAGCTTAGGCTGTGGGCTAGATATACCTAAAAATGGTTATGTACTGTTTAATGGAAAGGATATTCGAAAAATTGGTTTAGATCGGTACCGTAATCAAAATGTAT
>NZ_JBFUIN010001027.1:0-925 GCF_056401855.1 Bacillus sp. P4_D3 | reverse complement strand
CTTTATATATAAGTGTGTAACTATATGTCATCAATTCTTTCATACAATCCATTAAAGCGCCTCCCTTCCTATTTTCCATCTATATACTATAAATATGATGCGATACCATTCGCTATTCTTCCTAGAAACCAATCCCAGCGACTAATTTTCTCAAAATCTTCTTCTGAAAATCGTTTTGACTTATGAAAGTCTTCTTTTAGTCGATTCCAGACATCAGCAACGACTGTCTTATCATATATGACACAGTTTGATTCGTTATTTAAATAAAAGCTTCTATTATCAAAATTCGCTGTACCAATATCGACGATTTCCTCATCAATGATTGTCACTTTCCCATGAAAAAATCCGTTTCGATATTGATAAATCTCCGCCCCAGCATCTAACATATCTTTCAAATGAGGATAGGCAGCTTGTTTTAACAATACGGCATCGCTTTTAAAGGGAACGAGAATTTTCACACGGACACCACGATTTAATGCATCTTTCAGTCCTTTTACCATTTCTTTACTCGGTACAAAATATGGTGTAGCAATAATTAAGGAGTGTTTTGCCTTCTTTAATAGTGCCCCGTACTTCCGCCATAAGCCTTTTCCATTCGAAAATATATATTGATATTTTACATTTCCTTGTACCGGTAACTCTTGATGTATAAGGAATTTCTCTCCCGTATCTTCTTGCCAATCTTCCGCAAACTTCCGTTCCATATCAGTAGCTCCATTCCCTTCGATGCGTACATGATAATCACGCCACGGACCAAATTTAGGATCCTGCCCAAGATATTCCTTTCCGATATTGAAGCCACCAATGTACGAAACTTTCCCATCTATAGTAACAATGCGTCTATGATTACGTTGATGTAAAGAATAAAATAAGTTTTTTAATTTAAGTTTTTTACTAAAWGTAAACTTCACGCCTTTTTCTTTTA
>NZ_JBFUIN010001026.1:0-926 GCF_056401855.1 Bacillus sp. P4_D3 | reverse complement strand
GTATGTGGTTTAACGATGATACTCGTATTTCACTAATTGTAGGTATTGTTTTCTTAGCTATCGTAACAATTAGTTTCTATGCTTTCGGAATAGGGAAGAGAGCTCCGTTAGAAGTTCAAAATGATCAAGAGATTTCAAGTAAATAAAGGTAATAAAAAAGTCCGATTTCTTATTTAGAAATCGGACTTTTGTTATTAAAACTTTTCTAATACAATCTTCCCAATTGTACGTCCACTTTCAAGTAATGCATGTGCTTTTTTAAGGTTTTCTGCATTAATTGGTGTTAACGTATCATTTAAAGTAGTTTGAAGAATACCTTCATCTAATAGCTCGCTTACTTTATTTAATAGTTCGTGCTGCGTAATCATATCACCAGTTTCATACATCGCTTTTGTGAACATAAACTCCCAAACGAATGTAGCACTTTTACTTTTTAAAATCCCCATCTCAAGAGGGTGCTCATTTTCTACGATAGAGCAAATTTTCCCTTGTGGTTTAATGATGTCACCCATCGCGTGCCAATGTTGATCAGTATTGTTTAAGCAGAAGATATAATCTACATCTTTTAGCCCAAATTCTAATATTTGATCTTTTAAAGGTTGGTGATGATTAATTATATAATCGGCACCGAATTTTTCAACCCAGTGTATGGTTTCGTTGCGGGATGCGGTTGCGATTACGTTTAGTCCAGCCCATTTAGCTAACTGAATAGCAATCGAGCCAACACCACCAGCTCCGCCGATAATTAAAATGTTTTTAAATGTGTTTTCGCTTTTTTTAGAGTAATCAATCCCTAAACGCTCAAATAAACCTTCCCACGCGGTAATGGATGTTAAGGGAATTGCTGCAGATTCAGCATCACTCAACGTTTTTGGTTTTTTACCAACAATTCTTTCATCAACTAGATGGTATTCACTATATGTACC
>NZ_JBFUIN010001025.1:0-926 GCF_056401855.1 Bacillus sp. P4_D3 | reverse complement strand
CTCCCTACATACCGATACAATTTCGCTACTTCTCCAAAATAACGAGGCTTAATGGGCTCAATAGGATATACACGATTAATTTTTTCTATTAATTGTTCCTTCGTAATAACTTGTTCAAAGTTCCATCCGTTCGTACTGCCCACATCCATAAACTCAATAAAACGGAGCTGAATTTCTTGTTCTTTAAAATAACGAGCCATAAGAAGAATTTGACTATCATTCATCCCTTTTTTTACGACCATATTTACCTTTACTTCTAATCCAGCTGCCTTTGCTGCTTCAATTCCTTTCAATACAGGTTTTGTACTTACATTTCGTCCATTAATTTTTTGGAAGACGTGATCCTCTATCGCATCTAAACTAATATTTACACGTTTTAATCCCGCTTCTTTTAATAGCTTAGCTTGTTTTGCTAAATGAATACCGTTTGTTGTGAGTCCAATATCCGTTAAACCTTCTATCTTTGCAAGCCTTGCGATTAACTTCGGTAAATCTTTACGCAATAAAGGTTCACCGCCAGTAAGCCTAATTTTTTCAACTCCCATACTTATAAATAATCTCGCTAATCTTTCTATTTCATCGAACGTTAATAAAAACTCTTCCTGTAAAAAAGCGTAATCAGGTCCGAACACTTCCGCCGGCATACAGTACGTGCACCTAAAATTGCAACGGTCAATAACTGAAATACGTAAATCTTGAAGTGGCCGCTCTAAAGAATCTCTCATCTTCTCGTGCATCTATATCCCTTCTTTTCTACTCAAATCATTAGTAAGCTTTCAAATTTTTTATTTGCCTTCATTATAAAAAAGAAGCTACATATTCAATGTGACTTTTCTCACATTACTTTCCCCATTCAAAAATTCTTCACAAATCCGTTCGAATTTTGTTCACATCTCTAGTCCCATTCTCTTTACATATTGAAATTC
>NZ_JBFUIN010001024.1:0-933 GCF_056401855.1 Bacillus sp. P4_D3 | reverse complement strand
ATATAGAAGATCGAATATTAGTTGAGCGCATACCAATTCAAACAAAAAAATTCACGGGAACTATTGAACTTACGAAAAACTTAGAGACATTTGATCATTTATTAAAAATTATCTTAGTGGTAATGGTCTTTGCAGGGATATGTGGATTAGTGTTTAGTTTTTTAGGCGGGATACTTATAACGAAAAAGCTTTTATCAAGTGTCCAAAACATAACGGATACGATGAAGCGTATTAAGAAAAACGGACTAAATGAAAGAGTTCCAGTACGAGAAAATAATGATGAACTCGCAAAATTATCGATTCTTTTTAATGAAATGATGGATGAAGTAGAAACTTCTTTTACACAGCAAAAACAGTTTGTAGAAGACGCATCGCATGAATTAAGAACACCATTAACAATTATTCAAGGGCACTTATCAATGCTGAATCGATGGGGGAAAAATGATTCAGCATTATTGGATAAATCTCTTCAATCCAGTCTAAAAGAAGTAGATCGATGAAATAAATTAGTTTCAGAATTGCTAGAGCTATCAAGAGCTGAATCAGACCAGATGCATCCAATAGCAGCCGAACGAGTCCATGTTAATAGCGTATTAAAACAAGTTACACAAAACTTTGCAGTACTGCAACCTGACGTTCAATTTGATATGAAATTAGATGCAGATGAAGCGTATGTTTCAATACCACCATCTTACTTAGAACAAATTAGTATTATTGTAATGGATAATGCAGTGAAATATACAAAAGAAGCTAATAAGTATATTTGTATTGAATCAAGTATAYAGTCGGGGGAAATTAATATTCGCATAATAGATCATGGAACGGGAATACCTGAATCGGATTTACCATTTGTTCTTAACCGTTTTTATAGAGTCGATAAAGCGAGAAGTCGAAAACAAGGTGGCAATGGGCTAGGTCTATCTATTGCAAAAC
>NZ_JBFUIN010001023.1:0-936 GCF_056401855.1 Bacillus sp. P4_D3 | reverse complement strand
TGTCGGTTCTTTTTGATATAACATTGATTCAACATCTCTAGCTTGGTTAAGCAGAATTTCGAAATCATCACCGAATTTCAACGCTGTATGAACAAGATTTCTTTCCGATTGATCCAATAATGATCCAATAAAACGTGAGTGTTCCATCATAATACGCAGCCAGAAAACATTCTCACTAATAATCGCATCTTGAATAGGATCCATTTTTCCTTCGTTAAACTTTTGAAGTGTCCGCATAAAATATTCTGCTTCTCGTGCAACATGATCCACTAAAAGTGGGAAATTAAACCCTTTCACTTTACAATTGATGATTAAAATTAGTAAATTTCTTTTATAATTACGAAAAGCATACACTAACTGAATGCTCTCTTCATTTAATTGCCTAACTGCTTGAACAGTTTGCGGAATAGTAAATGCTTTTTGCAGCTGCCTATCAAACTGATTATAAAATTGTTCTACCTGCTGAATTAAATTTTTATCGTTACGGTTAAATCCCTCACCAAGAAACAAAGCATGCTCTTTCATAATACGTAACCAAAATCTATTTTCAGTTATAGATCGTTCAATAAATAATTGTTCTGTTAATGATTCAGGTGGAGCTGCTTTCAATTCCGGTGGCAACAGCATAGCCCGCTGTGGGTCCATAATAAAATGTCCAGGAATAGGTTGGTCTGTCGACATTACAATCACTCCTTGTTCCTTGAATGCGCAATTATGCTATGTATGAAAATAAATAAAATTTAAATATACTTATGCGATGGTTTTTTCAAGGTTTTTGAATTTTCCACATATGCATTCCCCTTGCACATAGAAATAGATTCTATTAAGTCATATGTTTTCCGGATCAAGATGATTCCTAATGCTTCCCCCGTTAAAACATCCGTTAAATAAAAATTGCTCTTTATTTTTAACAAACTAAAAAAGCATGGCGTCCTT
>NZ_JBFUIN010001022.1:0-939 GCF_056401855.1 Bacillus sp. P4_D3 | reverse complement strand
CTGTTTCCTCCTAGTAAACCAAGTAAAAAGAATGCTGTAAGCGAAAAAAAAGATTGGTAATAGAATAAAGAAAATGATATTTAAGATATCCATAAGAGAATATATAAATAAATATTGATCCACATCGGGATTTAGAAAAACGAATAAGCCGACTATTAATAGCATAAAACCAACTAGCACCCAATTGCGAACGGTTTTTTGAAATAAAATGGTTACAGATTCGAAACTGAAAAATAAATACGGATATATTGTAGTGGAAAATACAATCAAATAGTAAGCGATATATATAATTTCTAATCGTTCTACGAAAGAAAAACGAACCCCTTTTAACAGATGAAATACTGGCCAAATTACGTCTTTTATCCCCTCCGGACTAAAGTATATATAAGAAAGAATAGTCACATATATATAGAAAAACATGGTTCCAGTATTCGCTATTAGTATTCCTTTTATGGCTTTTTGTTTTTTTTGTAAGAACGGATAAATAAAATATGCAATTTCTAAGCCTGCATAAGGAGTAATGGTTTCTTTTGTTGCCTTTACAATAGGGTATATGCCATCTTTAAAAATAGGTAGTAGATGTAAAGGATTGTAGTTACTTTTTAATGAAAAAAGAAGAAATAGTGGCATCCAAGTAGTGAAGAAGAAAACAAGCATAGAATAACTAGTAAGAGCCCTTAACCCACTCAGGGCTAAAATGATAAAAGGCAATAGTAATAATATGGCGATTTGATAAGCAGGAGTGGAAGGGAATATCCACACTTTTACAATATCAGTTGCCTTTAATAAAGTATTAAAACCAGCAAAAAATAGATAAAAGGCATATAAAAGAAGAAAAATTGTCCCTAGCCATTTACCAAAGTATGTATTTAAGATCTGAGAGAAATTTTTGTTAGGATTTTTTTGTAACATTAATATAATAATTACGCCAATTATAGA
>NZ_JBFUIN010001021.1:0-940 GCF_056401855.1 Bacillus sp. P4_D3 | reverse complement strand
GTAACGATACTGCCTCGTGTGGAGTGTTATACCCCTCGTCCCTTTGGGGTTGCGAGAACACGATGAAGCACTAACTTGTGTAAATTTGATTGAATTGTATAGATTTAGTTAAGTTTATCGTATCGGGTTGCGAAGTACTGTGACACTCGAAAAATACGTAAAACTGCGTAGTACAGTTTATGAATATATGATAGAGCAAGATAAGCCAATATCATTGTTAGATATTCAAGAACATATCGTTTCGCATCATGAAGGAAAATTCACTAAAAAAATGTTACATCAATTTTATTTATCAAGACTATTAGATGAACTCAAACTGGATGGGAAAATTACTTTAGCTGATGATGAATATCGCTATGCTGAAAAAGGGGTATTTTATAAAGCGGGAAAAGGGAGCTAAGCTCTCTTTTTGTCGTGAAATAATGAAATATGTAGCGTAAAAGACTGCTAAAGCAGCCTGATACAGGGAATGGTGTTGAGTGTGTAGTGTCAAAGATTGAATGTGCCTGAAAGAGGCACTTCATATCGGCTGCAAATGAAAAGAGACACCTTCGCCGAATAGGTGTCAGTCGTTTGTCACGTAGACTCGCTACTTGACAGTTATTAGAATAACATGCAGGATTTTGGAAGTCAAAAGGGAATTAAAGGAAGAGGTGTTGTTATGTACGCATATTTATTAAAAGAACTATATAGGTATATTCCGAAATACATTGTTGATAGAGGTTATGAATATTATGAAGAGGGACATGTAGAAGATGTTGAAGTACATGATAATAAAGTATTTGCTTTTGTGACTGGTAATGGAGGAAATTATGAAGTAGTTATTGATCTTGAAGATTTTGCAGAAAGTAGCTGCGAGTGTCCGTACGAAAATTATTGTAAACATATGGCGGCAGTTGTTTATGATATTCAAGGTGCTGGTGAGAGTACAGTTAAAGAG
>NZ_JBFUIN010001020.1:0-940 GCF_056401855.1 Bacillus sp. P4_D3 | reverse complement strand
TCTTCATCGTTTATTCCTCTTTCTATTACGAATAAATTGTAGCCCTTGTTTATGACACGTCATCATTTCTCTCCTTTTTCTCTATACATGTTCCATTCTATTTATCTATTATATACATGTATGTATTTCCTCCCTTGCTCTATTAAGTCCTATACAAATAGCGCAAGAAAWTGTTTCCAAAGAAACACGTTAATTATACAAGATTCCACATATATTTCACACTGGAAATTTAGTAATAATTTTATTTTTAAACAGTGAAAAAATATATAAAATGTCTATAATTCATTGGAAGCTATAAGAAAAAACAGACTATCACATACGTGAAGTCTGTTTTTCCTCTTTCTTTACTTTTGTATGTCTGCCCATTTCAAGCTTGTTGCTGGGCCAAATTGATGTACGTATAAATCTTTCACGTATGGTTTTTGTAAGTAAGATAATCCGCGCTGGAATACTGGTGCGATTACTGCATCATCAAGGAGCATTTTTTCCGCATCTTGCAATGCCTTCCAACGAGCTTTTTCATCATTACCTAATTCTGTTTTAATCTTTTTAATTAACGCATCATATTCTGGATTTGCATATCCTGTATTATTGACAGTACTTCCCGAAAGGAATACTTCTAAGTAAGTCATTGGATCTGGATAATCAGGTAACCAGCGTGATAACGACATTTCATATTCTTTTTTCTTCTCTAGCGCTAGTTTTTGAGTATGGGGTTGTAATTTCACATTTACTTTTAGYCCTGGTAAGTTTTTCTCAAGCTCTTCTTTAATATACTCTCCTTCTTTTTTAAAGTTTTCTAAGTCATAGTTTAAGAATTCTAACGTTACTTCATTTGTTCCCGTCTCTTGCTTTGCTTTTTCCCAATATTCCTTCGCCTGTTTTACGTTCGTCTTATTAAACTCTCCAGCCGTATCTCTAAAATCTTTCTTATCTGGAC
>NZ_JBFUIN010001019.1:0-940 GCF_056401855.1 Bacillus sp. P4_D3 | reverse complement strand
CTGCAAAGGATAACAAAATGAGAGATGTAGTCATAAAGAGTTTATAAGTAATTTGCTTCATCTTCATGATTTTTACAATTCTACTCATCAATTTTATAACCAATACCCTTTATTGTTTTAATGTAAGGAATAGCTAACTTTTTACGTAGGTTTTTAATATGTGTATCAATTATTCGTGTTTCTCCAAAATAATCGTATCCCCAAACTTTTTCAACGATATTTTCTCTTGTGAGTACTTTTCTCTCATTTTGAAATAGTAGTTGTAGAATTTCAAACTCTTTTGTCGTTAATAAAATTTCAACGTCATTTACATATACTCTATATGCATCAACATCGACACGCACTTCTTTAAAAACCAAATGATTATTTACATTTTTATCATAGCTTCTTCTCAGTACGGCTTCGACTCGTCTAATCAAAACATGAAACGAAAAGGGTTTTGTTATATAATCATCGATTCCAAGATCAAATCCTTTCATTTGATCTTCTTCTTCTTCTAACGCAGTTAGCATAATAATTGGTATATTTGACTGGCTTCGAATCATCTTGGAAACTTCAAATCCATTAAGATTGGGCATCATTACATCTAGAAGAATTAAATCAAAGGATTGCTTATTAAATTGTGTCATACCCTCTAATCCATCTGATGCGACTACCACTGTATACTGTTGTGTCATTAAAAATTGTTTAATTAATTCCTGAATTTCTTGATCGTCTTCTACCACGAGAATATGATAGTTTTTCATAATATCACCTCTGGTAGTCATTATAGCCTTACTATCTGGAGTTTATGTGGAGATGAATAGGACGTATATCTTGTTAGCTCTACGTTCAGAATATGATAGTTTTTCATAATATCACCTCTGGTAGTCATTATAGCCTTACTATCTGGAGTTTATGTGGAGATGAATAGGACGTATATCTTGTTAGCTCTACGTTC
>NZ_JBFUIN010001018.1:0-940 GCF_056401855.1 Bacillus sp. P4_D3 | reverse complement strand
AAACTTATCATTATAAAATAAATTGAAATCTTCTAAAAACTCTGATACATTGAAATAGAGAAATGTAGTTTCACAGTATTGTAAAGGCTTACAGTTATGTGCACGAAGATCTATTAGGATTGGAGGAAATAATGATGAAAGCTGAAGAAAAATTTTCCCCGGGATTAGATGGTGTAGTAGCAGCGGAGACGAAAATTTCGTTTCTTGACACAGTAAAAGGTGAAATTGTAATTCAAGGGTATGATTTAATCGAACTCTCAAAAACAAAAGAGTATTTAGACATTGTGCATCTTTTATTAGAAGAACAGCTACCGAATGAGGATGAAAAAGCAACAATTGAAAAGAAATTAAAAGAAGAATATGCAGTGCCGGAAGGTGTATTTAATGTGCTAAAGGCATTGCCTAAAGAAACGCATCCTATGGATGGGTTACGTACAGGTGTGTCAGCATTAGCTGGTTACGATAGTGATATCGAAAACCGCTCGTTAGAAGTGAATAAAAGTCGAGGGTACAAGCTTTTAAGTAAAGTGCCAAATATCGTAGCGAATAGCTATCATATTTTAAATAACGAGGAGCCAATTCAGCCCCTTCAGGAATTGTCATATAGTGCGAATTTCTTCTATATGTTAACTGGTAAAAAACCAACTGAACTTGAGGAAAAGATCTTTGATCGTTCCCTTGTATTATATAGTGAACATGAAATGCCAAACTCTACATTTACAGCTCGCGTAATTGCATCAACACAATCGGATTTATACGGCGCTTTAACAGGTGCAGTTGCATCTTTAAAAGGAAGTTTACATGGTGGTGCAAATGAAGCGGTTATGTACATGCTTTTAGAAGCTGGCAATGTTGAGAAATTTGAAGAACTATTACAGAAGAAACTTTATAACAAAGAAAAAATCATGGGCTTTGGACATCGCGTATATATGAAGAAGAT
>NZ_JBFUIN010001017.1:0-941 GCF_056401855.1 Bacillus sp. P4_D3 | reverse complement strand
GGATATACTAGATGTTCATATAAAGGCGCTAATTTTTTATATAAGGAGAATAAACATGTTAAATCTAACGGTCCATCCATCATGTACACATCTTCATCTTTTACTTCCAACACCTCATACAATAACGCTAACACTCTTTCATCAATGTGTTCTTTACCAACTTCTAAACGAACGGCAGCTCCCCACTTACGCTTTTTCAATTCTTTTTCAATTACTTTTAATAAATCGCGTGCACCTTCTTCATGGATTGTTAAATCCGCATTACGTGTAATACGGAAACGAGTAACAGGTGATACGTTATATCCTGTGAATAATTTATGAGTAAAACCACTAATTACATCTTCTAATAAAATAAATTTATGTTTTTGCCCTTCACTCGGTAAAAATATGAAACGCTCCAGTAAAGAAGGCACTTGGACAATTCCTAACTTCGTGCGATTTTCTTCCTCTGCCTGCTTCTCATCGTATAAAATAGTAGCTAAATTCAAGCTTTTATTTAATAACATAGGAAATGGACGATACGCATCAATAGCTACAGGAGTTAACACTGGAAAGATTTGTTCATCAAAATACTCTTCGATAAATTCCCTCTGCTCTTTCGTCAAATCATGGAATGTTAGACGCTCAATCCCCTCTAGTTCAAGCGCTGGCAATACGTAACCTTTAAACGTATCATACTGTACAGTCATTAAGTCATGAGCTTTTATCGCAATCTTATTTAATTGTTTCTTCGGTGTTAAACCTGCTTTATTTTCTGGCTGATTAAATCCAGCACTTACTTGATCTTTCAAACCTGCTACGCGCACCATAAAAAATTCATCTAAATTTGAACTGAAAATACTAATAAACTTTAATCTTTCTAAAAGTGGATTATTTTCATCTTGCGCTTCTTGTAGTACACGTTCATTAAAAGCTAACCAGCTCAACTCGCGGTTATTATA
>NZ_JBFUIN010001016.1:0-944 GCF_056401855.1 Bacillus sp. P4_D3 | reverse complement strand
TTACAATGTAGTTGTATGGTAATAAACTTATAAATTATACAAATGTAATGAAACCGCAAACGAAAAATGAATTGATAATCCTCAATTTTAAATGAAAACCCTTTAATGAATATATATGACAAGAAAAATTCCTTCTTTTAAACAAATTCAAACAAAATGATTTGATATATACGTTTTTATATAGAAGTATGGATGATGTACGGAGGCAGTTATAAATGAAAGAAAATAAGAAAAGTAAGAAAAGAAGAATCTTGCAAGTATTCTTGCTTATGATTTGTTCTATTATTTTATATGTAAGTTATGCAGCTTACGATATTTGGAGTTATCGCTTTAAAACAGATGATGGTGTGAAGACAGATGCTGGCATTGTGCTGGGAGCAGCTTCATGGAACGGAAAACCATCTCCTGTATTTAAAGAAAGAATTAATCATGCAATTTCTTTATATAAGAACGGTAATATTAAAAAGATTATTTTCACAGGTGGTACAAAGTTTGAGGCAGAGCTTGAGGAAGCGCGTACTGCTAGAGTGTATGCACTGAAACATGGTGTAAAAGATGAGGATATTTTAATTGAAACAAAATCTCTTTTCACAGAAGAGAATTTAAAGAATGCAAAGCAAGTTGGAATAGAGAACGGAATACACACATATACGATCGTGAGTGATCCACTTCATATGAAACGTGCGATGAAAATTGCAAAACATCTTAAAATTGAAGCGTATGCATCACCAACTCCAACGTCAGCGTATAAAACGTTAGATACAGAAATCCCTTTCTTTTTTAAAGAATTATGCTCGTATATTGGATATGTAACCTCTTTGCCATTAAAGGCATTGAAAGGGGATTAATATAAGAAAAGAACCTATCCTTTCATATAGGAACTTTTCTTATTGTTCAAAAGCATTGTATTTTTATCGGAATAGTGAAACAATAGAGAGGTAACT
>NZ_JBFUIN010001015.1:0-944 GCF_056401855.1 Bacillus sp. P4_D3 | reverse complement strand
GTTAATACAGCCACTCGGTCTTTATCCTCTTTCAAAAAACCTATTAACAAATTATTAATTCTCGTGTATTCGTGACAATTCTCATATTCCTTTAATAGTTCAATCATTTGAAAGGCTGCAGGGGTAATTCCATTTTCACTTGTAAGTAAGCCTTTTTCTTTTAAGCTCGTTGTTGCTTTCGTGACACATTCTTCATCAAGTAAAATAATTACGTCACGATTTGGCAATCCAAATATATCCGTAACTCCAGCTGCACCTGCGAGAACATATAATTCAGCAGGTGCAAAACTCATTTCTTTCCCCATTCTTTTATCCCTCGTTTCTCCATCACAATTGTTTTATCGCCCTTACTTCCGGTCTATCTCCGTACGTTTGAATACTTTTATCTAACTCTTTCAAAGCTTTCGTATGTCCTTCAAATGCCTCTACCATTTCTGAGTTATATTGAATGATTAAATCAAGATAACTTAAAAATGCATCCCTCGTTTTTCCATTCCAGTTCGCACATGTAACGTATGCTTTTAAGTTTTTCGCTTGATTTAAAGAATCCTTCATACCATTTTCAATATTTTGCGCGTAAGAAATGGCACTTGCAGTGTTACTTCCTATAATTTCAACCTCTTTACCACTCATGTTGATTCCCCCATTCTTTGTATGCTTAATGGATAAGTTTTTCAATTTCCTTTTTCTTTTCTTCAAAAGCCTTGGTCGCTGCAGCATATGCTGACGCTTTCTCCGCTTCTGCTTTCGCTTTATATTCCAAATACTTTGCATAAGCTGTACCTATCGCAGATCCAACATCGCTTAATGCACTCTTAAAATAGGATAGTACTGTATTTAATTCTTCATCCTTTTCATGACGTTTTTGTTCAAATTCAACTGCCGGAATTTTATTAGCTTCTAAGCCATTACTTTTACTCTCATAATCTCTCTTCGCTGATTCA
>NZ_JBFUIN010001014.1:0-946 GCF_056401855.1 Bacillus sp. P4_D3 | reverse complement strand
CCCTTATTTAATCGTTTCTCTTCTATTCGCCTTCATCATAATTTCAACGAAAATTAAAATAAACAAACTTCCGTATAAACATATAATTTGAAATAACATTGGCATAAGATCTTCCGATGTAAATGTTTTAAACACTAACATAATCGAAAGTGGAATAATTAAATATAAGTTTTTAAACCATCCTTCAAAATATATATTTATAGCTACCGTGAGGATAAAGATCCCTCCAGCTAATATATAACTTTGGACTAGAGTCAACGTAAACATCGTTGTAGGATATATCACATCTAAAATCGTAACAGCTCCTAATAAAAACATTGGCGCAATCATGACTAAAAACCACATGGAAAACCACGTTTTTGTAAAACTTGTTACAAATGTCATTTTACGAAGCAGAAAATTAGGACCCACAACAGCTAAAATCAATGTAAAACTATAGCCAATACACTGAATAAGCGAAATCTGTAAAATCCCATTATTAACTATTAAAATAGAAGCAATAATCCAAAACGAAACGATATTCATTACCGTAAACCCAATTTGCTTCCACGTTTCCTGTCTATCCCTTTCCATCACTTTTACAAGTTCATTGGCATATTCTTTCGGCGAGCTTCCAAAATTTCTTCTACACTTTTCCCGTCACTCTCACCTTCTATTAAATGCAACTCTGCATCTTCTAAAAAGCTTTCCATATCGCTTTCTTTCACACTCTTTGCGGTCAAAAATAATCTCATATCTAACAAAAACTTTTGCGCTTCACTTGATAGCATTATTTTCTTCTTCCCTTCCCTTCAAGTAGACGTTCTACACTACTTTGCATCGCTTCCCAGCGACCCATAAATTCATCCAGTGCTTCCTCGCCTTTTTCTGTTAATGTATAATATTTTCGCTTTGGACCAGATGGAGATTCCTTCATTACACTTGTTATTAATCCTTCCTTTTGCAT
>NZ_JBFUIN010001013.1:0-949 GCF_056401855.1 Bacillus sp. P4_D3 | reverse complement strand
ATATAATACATATGAAAATTAATGTAGTCTCCAAAATAACCCCCTATTTAATCAAATTTAATAAATATTTTTTCACTATGAAAATCGAATTTAACTGATTCGAGCCTATAGATTAAGTGTAATACTTCACAATCTCACTTTTATTTTAACATAAATATTTAGTTTCTTCTCAAATGGTAGCACTTACATTTTTAAACAATTTTATTGTTACTCAGCACTAATGAATGGTATCAACTAAAAATTAGCGATGCTTGTACTTGTTTTTTCCATTCGCTTAAATACATTTTTCTGCCTTGAGTAGTTCAACAGGTAATTTTGCAATAAATTCTAAACTGTTTCCATCAGGATCATTAAAATATATAGAGGCGTGTGCTAGCTCGGGAAAAACGATTGGCTCAATTGGCTCCATTCCAAAGTCTTTTCGCACTGGAATTCCTTTCTGTTTGAGCCAGTGTATCGCGTTTTCTAAATCGTGTAAGCTTACTTGGAAAGCGATATGTCGTAAGGATGGATGATAATTAACTTTGTATTCTTTTCCTTCCCAAAGACCAATCCAACTTTCATTTTCTACAATCCAAAAGAAGGCGATATCTTTGTCTCTTTTATATAATTTGAGCCCCAGTGATTCATAAAAAGGTATCGAAATTTCTAAATTACAGACAGGTAAATGTGCTTCATAAAGACCTTTAATCATTATAATCCTCCTTAGTAAAAATGTTTCTTATTTTATATTAAACGATGCTTTGTTTATTGAAATCACTTAAAAGAAGGATATTAATTCATACGAAAGTATGAAAAAACAGCTCAAATATGAGCTGTTTTCGTATAGTTTTTAGTTAACATATTTTATTCATTTAGGGTTTAGCGAAAAGGATACGTATTATATTTAAAACCCTCCGCCGCCACCCCAACAGCTACATCCGATAATGATTAGAAGGATGAATAGCAC
>NZ_JBFUIN010001012.1:0-950 GCF_056401855.1 Bacillus sp. P4_D3 | reverse complement strand
CTTCACTTCATACATATTTGGGATATTTGCTTCTTTTGGTACCCATGCATAATAATTTTGATCATTCTCTAAAATAAATTGAACTAACTTTGTTTCTGAAACATTCCAGAAATTTTTAAGATTATCAATGTAATCCTCTAAATCCTCTTTATAGTCCAATTGTAAAATATAATCTCTTACGGTAAGGGCAAAAACAATTAAACTTCCTAAGAGATCTTTTTGCTCATTTTCTTCTCCATACTCTTGTGGTAAAAACCACACTTGGCCAATTCCTATCGTTTTTTTGTATTTTTCATAAAAACTACTATCATCCATATTCTTATAATCATGTATTAATTCATTGACCAATGAATGCCATTTTGGCGGAATAATGTTTTCCAATGCAGGATTATTTTCAATTCCTTCTACTATTTCATCTATCTCTTCCGTCTCATCCTCATAGTTATATTTACTTAGAGATATGTGTTTGAATTTCATTGAATTCTTATAATGCGCCAAATCATACGGATAGTGATTATTATCTTTTAAACTTGTATCATCAAGTTCCAAAATTTTCGCAAGCGCTGCCGTTTCAAAGCTCCAATACCCTACATATCCAGGTTCTTTATGTGCATTTTTCCATTCATAATCATAATGACCTCTAAACCATTCTTTCTCCATATACGTTTTCAATCTTTTAGATGCTTCTTTCTTATCTGTTTGTGCAAGTTCTATAATTTCTCTCGTTTTTGCATATGGATTGTCTTTATAATATCTATTCGTCATTTTTGTGTATCCGATATCACTAGCGCATACGAGGAAATCAATTACTGCGTCGTTCATATTTTTTTTATCAACTATCTTTTTTAATCTTTCTATATTCTTTTTATCCGTTTCTAATAGAATCCCTAAGGAAATCACCCACAGCATATATATATATCCAATTTTGTGAGTACCTGTATACTCTAAAT
>NZ_JBFUIN010001011.1:0-950 GCF_056401855.1 Bacillus sp. P4_D3 | reverse complement strand
ATATAAGCTTCTAGCAATTTTTCTGAACTAGCATTACTAGATGAATAAGCTAGGCACTCTTCTGCTGCTTCTTCTTTTCCATACTTTATTAATAAATCTCCTGTCTTTTGTAACAAAGCTCTACTTGTTAATGCAAAATCGAAAGTCGGACCTTCAAATATTATTTTCTCTATTGAATTTGGATACATCGCTACATATAACAATGCTAAATACCCACCGAAAGAATGTCCTATTACAGACCATTTATCAATTTTTAATACTTTTCTTAGTTCTTCACAATCTTGAATTAAATCACCTAGTCCAAAAGGTTCTTCCTCAGTAATTACTTCCGAACGACAAACTCCTCGTTGGTCTAACATAATTACATACAATGATTCTTTTAATCGTTCCGCTTGATGAAATGAAAAATCATAACAGCTCTCTCCTGGTCCGCCGTGCAAATATAATACTGGTTTATTTTTAGGACTTCCATGTGTTTCAACATATAGCTTTTTCCCTCTAATGTTCATATATTTCCCAACTTCAATCAAATTTGTTTTTATTATCATCACCTTCTTTTTTTACTGAATATTATAACATTTAAACTTAAATAATCCCTATTACATTTAAAAATACGATAACTATCGCAAGTGGTGCTACAAATCGAAGTAAAAATGCCCAGATAGTAAATACTATCTTTCCGTAATTTCCACCTATAAAAAATTCAGCTTCTAACACTTTCTTTTCCATTTTGAATGATACGAAAATACTAATAAATAATGCTCCGAGTGGCATTAATATATTACTAGATAAGAAGTCTATCGCATCAAAAATATTCTTCCCAAAAATCGTAATATCACTCCATACTCCAAATGATAACGCAGATGGTATACCTACTAGGAAAATGCAGAAACCGATGATCCATGATAGTTTATTTCTTCTTTCTTGCTCGCCATTTGCTAATGCTGAAA
>NZ_JBFUIN010001010.1:0-951 GCF_056401855.1 Bacillus sp. P4_D3 | reverse complement strand
GGGTTATATATTGTCCTTGTTTGTTCTTAAACAAAAGGCGGATCTTAGTAAAGTGATTTTAGAAGCTTGTTGTGTTTTAGCTGCAATTTCAGGAGAACTGAAATGTGCTAAGCGATGATTTTAGTGCAAGAGTGTATGGTGGAATTGAAAAATCAAATTCATTAAACATGAGAAAGCTCTCCTTAAAATAAGCTTGTAAGGAGAGCTTTTTATTTTAGCCTAATTTTTTTGAAAGAGTTTCAGTTGTTTCATATAATCGATAGCTTTTGTTTTATTACTTTGTGCAGAAACATATTGTGYCTCATTTACATCTCTATAATAACTATTAACTACTTCTTCAGAAAGTGTACCGTCAGAGATGGCTTTTTTAACCGCGCAGTGTGGTTCATTTGTATGCGAACAGTTAGAAAATTTACATTTCCTAGAGATAAGAACTATATCTTCATATCCAATATTTAAGTTACCTTCATGATTTATTAAGTCAAATCCTATTTTACTAATAAGTAATCCCTCCACTTTTAAATGAGTTTTTTAGAATCATACATACAAATTGTATCGTTTTTAAGTTGTGCTTGTTTTAATATTCTGTATTCTTATAAATTGATTTCTCTACATCAGGGAGAAGGGTGTATATGCTCTTCCCAATTAAAGATTCTAATTCATTCTTAATTTTATAGAATCCTTTCGAATGTAAAGAGGTATGAGAGGTTGTGCCATGACGTAAACCAACAGAAACCAATCTTCTTTCAAGCGTAGTAAAACCATCCGCATCAGCGAGAGCGTCGCAAAGAGTAATTACTTTATTGTATAAGTCATAGTCACTATTTTCATTCAATATTTCAATTAACCGGCTTTCCATATAATCGGGAACAAGGCTCCACTTTGCTGCGATATCTATATGCTCATTTTTGCAAGGAAATGAATGCGTCACACATATAACGGCGTTTCCTG
>NZ_JBFUIN010001009.1:0-952 GCF_056401855.1 Bacillus sp. P4_D3 | reverse complement strand
CATCTAGATTTATGTCATCATTTTCTAGCTTTATAGTCGTATATTCCATAACTTTGTTTGGTCATCTTCGTATTTCCAATATGCACTCCCATCTTTATTTTTCTTCGCTTCAATATCTGCTATATCAGAGCTAATTTTATAAGTATTTATAATTAGTGATTTCTGCTAAGAAAAGTCTATTTTTATGAATGGCAAATCAGCGATGTTTTATGTCTATTCCGCATACGTGTTAGCACTTTTTTATATTTCTTCTATTGCATACACCTTCATAATTTCAATATATTTTCCCTTACCACATGGACATGGTTGCTCTCTTCTATATGATTCTTCCCAGCTCATTTAAATACACCTCTTTAACTACTTAATTTATATTATTATATAAAAAAGCCCTGCCACAAGGCAGAGCGAGTAAGATGGATTACACGTATCATATAACAATTTATATCAGTAAYTGAACACTGTTAAACAGTGTTCTTTTTTGTTTAAATTAGCGTTGTTGTTCAAAATATCCCGAAGTTGTTATATATTAAAAATGCGACATACGTTCTACATTAAACCCTTCCCTACGACTTATGTTTGAGTGCTAGGAGAAATCCTAGCTTTTATTTTCCCCTCTGAATAAAATCTAAAATTCCGTCATTTAAATACCAAACTCCGAATTCCCCTTGGAGATGAGCAGTCAGCTTTTGCTAACTGCTTTTTTTACAAATAATAATTAATTTACCCAAGAGCATTTCAAAAGATTTTCGTATGATATGGTGTATTCCTTTCTTTTGAGTGAATGATCTCGTCATGAGAGCACTTTATTAAGTGCTCTTTTCGTGTTTCAAATACATACAAAATAAAATTTTTATATTAACCTTAATTACACATTTAATTGAATATTAATTCATCAGATACAAATCATTTCTTATAAGGGCGCTCTGTACTTGCGCCGTTATATAAATATTCA
>NZ_JBFUIN010001008.1:0-955 GCF_056401855.1 Bacillus sp. P4_D3 | reverse complement strand
CTACTAATCCGTCTGGTGAATGATAAAATGCTAATTCATCACCACCGGTAAATGAATAAAACATACTCGCGACAGGTGCTCGCCAATCAATTACAATTGGTTTCATCGTATCTTTATCTGAAACACCTACTTTACCGATGTAAATCGGCATTACGTCTTCCTTGCCATCCTCCTGAAAATCTAATCTTCCAAAGTACGGCTCATGTACACCAATACGTAAGCTTTGTCTATTAGACTCCCTCATACTTTCAAGAATTTGCTCTTTAAAATCTTCTCCATAATAAACCGGAATTTTTTCAAGCTGTTCTAATTGATCATCCATCGTACTTAAAGTATCTTTCATTTTTTGTAACTCTGCTTCAAAAATGTTGTTCATTTGATGATTCCCTCCTGTCCGTTCCAATTTTTTAGTCAAGACATAATTGTATTAAAAATCCATCCATAAAGTCAATAGTTAGATTGAGAATTTTCCGAAATAAAGAAAAATACAAAAAACATGCCTCTTTATCTAAGATTTTGAAGTATCCTTAAAACAAAATTTTCTCTCTCTTTATTTTCTTCCCTTCATAGATTGCTTACAAACAATCTAGATGGCACTGTATGTGAAAATAAACATTCTATTTATCCGAATCATTCCACTGACGACTTATTTCTAGGCCATAATCCATATCGTAAACTTCTTTTATAGCTTTAACTTTTTCAAGACTTGCATCGCTAAATACAGGTTTATTTTCAAAAGAATGTAGAACGATTCTTTCAAGAAGAACGCCTAGCGAAATATCATGATATTCTGCCATTGCTTTCAAAACTTTTACCATTCTTTTTTCCATCCTAATACCAGTTTGCACACGTTCAACTTTAATTTTTGTATTTTTTTCATTTATTTGTTCATTATTTTGTTTCATAACTTCACATCCTTAATGTAAAAAACGATATTTTGTTACCACGATAACAA
>NZ_JBFUIN010001007.1:0-955 GCF_056401855.1 Bacillus sp. P4_D3 | reverse complement strand
ATATTAAGGAAGGACGTGCACAGCTATGGACTTTAAAACAGTTATGCAAGAGCTTGAAGCCCTCGGTAAGGAACGAACAAAAAAAATATACATATCTAACGGTGCACATGAGCCAGTTTTCGGCGCGGCTACAGGCGCTATGAAACCAATTGCTAAGAAAATAAAAGTAAATCAAGATTTAGCTGAGGAACTTTACTCCACAGGTAACTACGATGCTATGTACTTTGCAGGTATTATTGCAGATCCAAAAGCTATGAATGAGTCTGATTTTAATCGTTGGATAGACGGGGCGTATTTTTATATGCTGTCTGATTATGTGGTGTCAGTGACTTTATCAGAGTCCGATATTGCACAAGATGTTGCCGATACATGGATTAAAAGTGGGGACGAGCTAAGAATGTCAGCAGGATGGAGTTGCTACTGCTGGCTTTTAGGAAATCGCAAAGACAATGAGTTTTCCGAAAGCAAGATTTCCGATATGCTTGAAATTGTGAAAAATACGATTCATGATTCACCAGAACGAACAAAATCCGCTATGAATAATTTTCTAAACACTGTCGCAATTTCATATGTACCACTACACGAAAAGGCAGTTGAAACTGCAAAAGAAGTTGGTATAGTTGAAGTAAAACGTGATAAGAAAAAAAGCAGTTTACTAAATGCTCACGAAAGTATCCAGAAAGAACTTGATAGAGGCAGACTTGGTTTCAAACGTAAATATGTAAGGTGTTAAAAAAACTTCGTATTAGGGTGTCAATCCGATAAAGATTGATACCCTTTTTTACTCACGTTATTCGACTATTAGATAAGCTTAATGACTTCATTAACAGATTCACTAAACATATCAGGATCTTCATTTTTTATTTCCAATAATAGTTCTTTAATGCCACTCGTAATGGATGGATTAAATTGCGAAAGTACTTTTCCATACACCGTTCTTATTTGCGGATTATTG
>NZ_JBFUIN010001006.1:0-957 GCF_056401855.1 Bacillus sp. P4_D3 | reverse complement strand
GGGGTCGAACCCGCACGGTGGTCACCCACCGCAGGATTTTAAGTCCTGTGCGTCTGCCTGTTCCGCCACCCCGGCATGTCATACTGAAAATTGGAGCGGAAGACGGGATTCGAACCCGCGACCCCAACCTTGGCAAGGTTGTATTCTACCACTGAACTACTTCCGCAAGACATGTTTGAGTTATTTTATTAAAAGTGCGGGTGAAGGGAGTCGAACCCCCACGCCAAAGGCGCTAGATCCTAAGTCTAGTGCGTCTGCCAATTCCGCCACACCCGCATATTTCATTAAAATGGTGAGCCATGAAGGATTCGAACCTTCGACCCTCTGATTAAAAGTCAGATGCTCTACCAACTGAGCTAATGGCTCTTGCAATAAAAACTGGTGCCGACTAGAGGACTTGAACCCCCAACCTACTGATTACAAGTCAGTTGCTCTACCAATTGAGCTAAGTCGGCTAAATGGTGGAGGATGACGGGATCGAACCGCCGACCCCCTGCTTGTAAGGCAGGTGCTCTCCCAGCTGAGCTAATCCTCCGARTTGCCTGGCAACGTCCTACTCTCACAGGGACAAGGTCCCAACTACCATCGGCGCTAGAGAGCTTAACTTCCGTGTTCGGTATGGGAACGGGTGTGACCTCTCTGCCATCATTACCAGACTGTATTCATTTAAGACAAGAATYATYATAACTCATTTACTTTTGAAAGTCAACAAGTTTTTTATATTCTTTCAAAACTAGATAACATTGCTTCATATTATATGGTTAAGTCCTCGATCTATTAGTATTCGTCAGCTCCACATGTCACCATGCTTCCACCTCGAACCTATCAACCTGATCATCTTTCAGGGATCTTACTAGCTTACGCTATGGGAAATCTCATCTTGAGGGGGGCTTCATGCTTAGATGCTTTCAGCACTTATCCCTTCCGCACATAGCTACCCAGCTATGCCCTTGGCAG
>NZ_JBFUIN010001005.1:0-958 GCF_056401855.1 Bacillus sp. P4_D3 | reverse complement strand
CAAATAAACCCCTCTGTTTTAAGTAAAACAGAGGGGTTTATTCATACACATTTAATAATGAAAGTTATTGTTTTAAACTTAAAGATCGATTCCCTAACACTTTCACCAATCCGCAAATAGCTCCAATTACAACCGCTATTCCGATACTATATAAAAGTACTCTACCATATCCACCTATTCTCGGATCGAGAAACGGATATGGGTRCCAATTCACGAATGGACCGCGTATTAAGCTATAGACAACATATAAAAGCGGGAAAACAAGCCAACTCGCAGCCTGTTTCCGTGTAATGGTCTTTGTAGGTGGATTTATAACCCAGTCTAAAATCATCGCTAATGGCATGATGTAATGAAGCACAGTATTTACCCACGGTATTGCTGTTTGAAGTGACTCTTCTAATCCCCTTAATAACAAAAAATAAATAAGTCCTGTTGTCAGTATATATACTGTAGCTGCGCCGCGAAGAACTCCAAACTGCTCGGAACGTCCGAATGTGGCTGTCCCCACGCTACTTAATAGTAGAATTACCGCCACTAAAATATTACTTTCAATTGTGAAGAAACTAAAAAAATTAACTGGATTGAACGGTTTCACTTGTGCTCTTGTAACAAATTGAGTAATAAGTGCACTAAACGTTAGAAGACTTAATAACATTCTATAAATCGCTATCATTTTTGCACTTCTCATAAAACACCTCATTTCTCTTCTTATTTATGATTAGAATTCTCTTTTATATGCTCTATAAATAACTTTAATGGTACGAGGCCACGTTTCGGCATGTGACTACTAATAACCGCTACGAGCTCTAACTGCGGAATGATAATAATGTATTGTCCTCCGTATCCCATAGCAAAATACATACAATACGGTATGTGAAATCTTTCGTTATGTAATACCCACCAGTGATACCCATATGACCCGACATGTTCATACGTTTCAAATAGAGCTGTACTTGAT
>NZ_JBFUIN010001004.1:0-962 GCF_056401855.1 Bacillus sp. P4_D3 | reverse complement strand
GCTTTAGTGGGGAAAGTTGGTTTTGTAGGATTAATTATTCCACACATTACTCGCTTTTTAATTGGGGTAGATTATAAGTGGATTTTGCCATGTGCAGGCGTTATTGGTGGAATTTTCTTAGCATTATGTGACATTTTAAGTAGATTTGTAAACTATCCATTTGAAACACCAATTGGAGTCGTTACTTCCTTAATTGGAATTCCATTCTTCCTTTATTTAATCCGTACAAGAGGAGGAGAGAGACATGCTTAAAAGTTCAAGTCAACGTTTTGGAATGACAATGGGGATTAGTATATTTTTAATACTATGTGCTATTTATATTAGTTTAACGAATGGTACGTTTGATATTACGATTACAGATGTATTTAAAACACTCTTTAGAATAGATCCAGTACCAGACCATGATTTAGTTATTTTTGAGTTTCGCCTTCCGCGCATTGTAATTGCTGGATTAGTAGGATTAGGCCTAGGTGTTGCAGGGGCCGTTATTCAGGGGATTACGAGAAATGGCCTGGCGGATCCAGGTATTTTAGGAGTGAATGCCGGAGCAGGTACAGCAATCGTAATTTTTATGTTTTTCTTTCAAGGGCAGTTAAAGAGCACAGACTGGGTTTCTATTATGATGATGCCGATGTTTGGCTTAATAGGTGGATTAGGTGCAGCGATAATAATTTATCTGTTTTCTTGGAAAAACGGTAAGCTAGACTCGCAGCGACTTTTATTAACAGGGATTGCAATTGGATCAGGATTTGGAGCATTCTCTATGTATTTATCACTCAAAATGAAGTCAACTGATTTTGAAATGGCTGCAGTTTGGGTATCAGGAAGTATATATAGTGCAAACTGGAAGTATATTGTTGCTATGTTACCGTGGCTTATCATTTTAATTCCGCTTATACAAAAGAAAGCTTATTTATTAGATTTATTTCAATTGGAAGAAACGAGTATTACGAGTTTAGGTG
>NZ_JBFUIN010001003.1:0-964 GCF_056401855.1 Bacillus sp. P4_D3 | reverse complement strand
CCCTTCCTTCATTGCAATAATCTCATCTGAAAATCTAGCTGCATGGTTAATATCATGTAATACCATTACGACCGTACAATTATGTTCTTTATTTAATTTCTCCACGATTTGCAGTACATCTAATTGATGAGACATATCAAGGTATGTAGTTGGTTCATCAAGTAATAAGACTTCTGTCTGTTGTGCTAACGCCATTGCTAGCCAAACCTTTTGTCTTTGTCCACCTGATAAATTTGCAATTTGTCTCGTACGAAATGCTGACGTTTTAGTTACGTCTAATGCCCAATCAATCATTTCTTTATCTTTTGCCGTTAACTTATTCACGTTATTGCGATGTGGATAACGCCCATAAGAAATTAATTCTTCTACTTTAAGTTCTCCTGGAGCGATTGGATTTTGCGGAAGTAACGCTAATTGCTTTGCAATTTCTTTCGTTGGAATTGTATTTAAATCTTGTCCTTGTAAATACACTTTTCCGCTTTTTTGCTTTAAAATTCTTCCCATTGTTTTTAATAATGTCGATTTCCCACAACCATTTGGCCCTATAATTGTCGTTACTTTTCCTTCTTGTATTTCCACATTTAAATCGCGAAACACGGTAAGCTTTTCATAACTTGTTTCTAAACTTTTTGCGCTTAAAATACTCACTTTCATTCCCCCTCTTACGCTTTCGCCTTATAAAGTAAATATAAGAAATACGGTACGCCGACAATTGAAATAACAATTCCAACCGGTAACTCTACAGGTGTGAATACTGTTTTTGCAATAAAGTCTGAAGCAATTACAAGAAACATTCCAATTACTCCGCACGTAGGAATTACATGCTTATGCTGTATACCGACAAGTCTTTTCGCTATATGCGGTGCCATTAGGCCAATAAAACCAATACTTCCTGAAACAGCAACGCATGCACTCACAAGTCCTATACTACTTAATAGTAAAATTGATTTCTCTCGTTCTACTG
>NZ_JBFUIN010001002.1:0-966 GCF_056401855.1 Bacillus sp. P4_D3 | reverse complement strand
CGTATTTACAATGAAATAAAAATGTTTTTTTATTAATTTGTTATTTTCATACTTTTTCAAAACTTATTTTCACTATATGAAAATAAAAACAATTTATGAAGGGATTCTTTACAAACAAAAAGAAGGCATCTCGAATAAAGATTAATCAAAATGGCCTTCTTTACACATGCTCAGCAACTTAAGCATTCAGAATTACTCCAAAACGAAAAAATGAGTTTTTTTGCTACAAGTTAGCAAAAAATTTCGTTCTGGGGATATTTACTTTTCTTAGGTTGATAGCGAGGGGGTAGCACCAACAAAACACAAATTTAGTACGCTACGACAACGTAAAAATCTTATACTGCCCGTAAAAAACTGATTAGTGAGAGCTCATAATCTGCGGGGGATGGGCACCCACGCGAATTTAAGTTTCACTTTATAAAAAAGTAAGGGTCGGTACCGCTCGTTATTTCACCATTCTGAACAATCGGTACATACGAAGTGCACCCAGAGCTTTCTCCATCTGCTAATCTATTTCCTCCGACAAAAAATAATCCAATCCATTCGTTAACTCCTTGCGTATATGGGAGTAAATTATTTAAAGTATCTGGATTAAAACAGTCAATTTTATCTGCGGAATACTCTTCATTGGTATAGGTAAATCAATAGTTTTGAGGATTAACATCTGGGGAAAAATGCCAACGGAAATTTAGATTTATTCCATGTTGACTCCAATAGTCTTGAGCTCCTATAAACATTTGAGCAAGTCTATCATTACTACTATTAGCACTTGGGGCAACAAATATATTTAAGCCTACATAATATGCCATTTACTGATCTCCTTAAAATAGATTCGCAATAAACTATTTAGAGAGAGTAGATATGGCTTGTACACTTTTTGTAACGGTATTTGCTGAGTTTTTGTATAATATAATCATGTGAAGTTAACATAACTTATTGTATCAATAGTATATATTAGTATATATT
>NZ_JBFUIN010001001.1:0-967 GCF_056401855.1 Bacillus sp. P4_D3 | reverse complement strand
TGTTACGGCCGCTAGTTCAGCTGCAATCGTAATCGCCCAGTTATACCAATAGTTCCATCCAAGTGCAAAACCAAGTGATGGATCAACAAATTTTGTTGCATAAGTACTAAAAGATCCAGTAACAGGCATGTAAGCCGCGAGTTCTGCTAAGCTTGTCATTAAAAAATAAACCATAATTCCAATTGCAGCGTATGCGATTAATGCACCGCCAGGACCAGCGGAATGGATAACACCACCGCTAGCAAGAAATAGTCCGGTACCGATTGTACCACCGAGAGAAATCATCGTAAGGTGACGAGATTTTAATCCACGTTTTAATTCACCTTGTCCTTGTGTAGTTTGCGTTTTAGAGGTAGCTTGATTCGTTGCGCTATTCATGTTCAACACTCCTTTTCTTGTAAGATAGGAAGGAGCGGGGGAGAAAAATACAAAAAACCGCCAAAAGAATTAGGCGGAACGTTTCACAAATAACCACCCCATCATACCCTTCCGTTAAGATAGCACCCCACGTCTACACGGTAATTTTGTAAACGTGACAGTTCTGTTCCTTTCGGAGACAGCCCCAGCCAATATTTCCAGAGAAGAAATATAAACTTCGGCAACTTTTCCTTTCAAACGGAGTCGGTGACATTCTCTGTGTCTCGGCCGTTCTACTCTTAAAAGTTGCAACCTCTACCTCATCGGATTGATGAGGATTTATATATTGCTAAGATTTTTAATATATGGCAATTGTAATGACTTTCTGAATATATTGCAAGGGATTTTGTTGGGAAAAGTCAAAAAATATCGGTTATTGTACAGGAAACGCTTGCAAAACTCCACCCGAACCTACTGTTATGTAACAATTAACAAATAAAAAGTTGTTATACAAAAGTTTCGCA
Source organism: Bacillus sp. P4_D3 (assembly GCF_056401855.1). Classification (NCBI taxonomy): domain Bacteria; kingdom Bacillati; phylum Bacillota; class Bacilli; order Caryophanales; family Bacillaceae; genus Bacillus; species Bacillus sp. P4_D3. The sequence goes on along the minus strand of NZ_JBFUIN010001001.1, from coordinate 86 downwards.
AAAAATAATGAAAAACCCTTTAAAATTAAAAGAAAATTCAGAAAATATAATTCGACATAAATATCAAAAGGGGATTAGTTTTTTAT
>NZ_JBFUIN010001000.1:0-967 GCF_056401855.1 Bacillus sp. P4_D3 | reverse complement strand
CCATTATGTGGTAATGTATCCATTCCGCCTGATGCCATTGATACAATGCGGTGCATAACTTCTAATGGAATATCATATTGATTGGCCGCTGCAATAAATTTATCTCCCATCGCACTTAAAACAATCCCCATTCCTCCTGATGCTGACCCTGTAATTCCAGCTAAAATATTCGTCGTTACTGCCCCATTCACTAATGGATTCGTGAAAGTTGCAGAGATGCTATCTCTCATAATTGCAAAACCTGGAAGTGCTGCAATAACACCGCCAAATCCAAATTCAGCTCCTGTATTCATTGTTGCAAGTAGCGCTCCACCAATACTTGTATTCAATCCAGCTTGAAATCCAGTTACTACTCGTTTCCAATATAATAAAAGCGTTGATAAAATCCCTATAATAAGTGCCAATTCTACAGACCAAATTCCAACTACCGCACTTAATTCTACTTTTCCAAATGCTTTCATACCAATAGCTGAGAAATCAAAACCATTTGGATACCACTTTGGTATCATGATTGTGAAAACTTTATTCATTACACCTACTAAAATAAGTGGTACAAACGCAATTACTTGCTGTACTCTTGTGATTTCAATACTGCTTAGTATCGGTATATCTTTTTGTTCTAATTGTAAAGATGCTGCCATTTCAGACTTTCCATCGTTAAAACCAAAATACCCTTCTCCTGCTGCTTTTGCCTTCTTACGCCTACTCTCTAAATAAAGTAAACCTAACGTTAAAACAAAAATTGCGCCTAAAATACCAAGTATCGGTGCTGCATAAATATCAGTTTTAAAAAAAGTTGTAGGTATTACATTTTGAATTTGTGGTGATCCAGGAAGCGCATCCATTGTAAATGTTGCTGCTCCAAGAACGATTGTGCCAGGGATTAAACGCTTTGGGATATCCGCTTGTCGAAACAACTTAGCCGCAAACGGAAATATAGCGAATACCACTACATACACACTAACAC
>NZ_JBFUIN010000999.1:0-967 GCF_056401855.1 Bacillus sp. P4_D3 | reverse complement strand
GCATTACGATGCAATACGAACGAGAAATTGGAGAGTATGAAAGAGAGATAGCCTTATATTAAGAAATAACGGAATATTAAAAAATCTATTTACATTCAGAATTAACTGTTATATACTATGTGAAAATCAGAGGAGAAAGGGAGTAAGTATTATGAATATCGTACAATCTATTAAAATGCTTACACAACTACATCATCATACATGAAACCCTTGAACCTAACGTGAAAACGTGTAGGCACAAGGGTTATTCCCGTTGTACCTACACTCTACTAAAGAGCCTTGTAGGTATTTTTTCTACAAGGCTCTTTTTATTTTCGGTTTAGGTGAATGGAATGAGCATACATTAGAGAGGGAAAGGTGTGTGAAATGAGATGGCAAAGTGGAAGCGTGCAAATCCGAATGGAACGAGGGATTACTTATTCGAAGAATGTACGTTAATTGAAGAAGTGGAACAAAAATTAAGACGGACCTTTTTAGGCAGAGGTTATGAAGAAATAAGGACACCTACAATTGAATTTTACGATGTTTTTGCATTTCAAAATAGGCCAATAGATGAAGAAAAGATGTATAAATTTTTTGATGAAAAAGGGCGGATTATCGTTTTACGCCCAGATATGACAATTCCTTTAGCAAGAGTAATAGGAACGCAGAGATGGGACACTCCTCTTAAAGTGACATATAGTGGAAATGTATTTCGGGCAAATGAGTCGCTTTCTGGAAAATATAATGAAATGGTACAAAGTGGTATTGAAATTATCGGGATTGATAATGTAAGAGCGGAAATTGAGTGTGTCATAAGCGTAATTCAAGCACTTCAAAAATTGAAGGTACAATCTTTTACAATTGAGATTGGGCAAGTGCAGTTATATAAATGTATTGTAAAAAAACTCTCTATTCATGATGAAGAAGAGAAGTTACTTAGAACATATATTGAGAGTAAAAATTATGCCGGTCTCTCAAATTTTAT
>NZ_JBFUIN010000998.1:0-968 GCF_056401855.1 Bacillus sp. P4_D3 | reverse complement strand
TGTTTGGCGCATATGCCCAATCTTGTTTCGTACGTGCATATAATGTTGAAGAAAAAAACTCCTCACCACCACAAACGATACATCCCTTCTTCATCAATACCCCTCCTATGCTTGTCTTACTTCATCTATATGAACATAAGCATAAAAAAAAGACCTTCTATTACTAGAAAGTCTTCTCTGAAACAAAAAGAAATGTACCGAATATACCTACTCCGCTATATTCTTTCGTAACACCAGCTTCTGTTTTATACGTTTGCTTTACAGTCATAAAGAAAACACCATTTCGTGCATCAATACTTTCAAACTGTAATTTCTCTTTTTTTTCATCTACATTTTGCGTGCATTCAAAGCTACTCTCGTCACATTTCAATGCATACTTATCCTCTAAATACAATTTAAAATCTGATTCTTTCGGACAAGTTATAAGTAATATCGCCACGAGAATAATACTTACAATACCCACAATTGTATAATATTTCTTCATTTGTTCTCCTTTCAAAAGACAAGAAAACTTGACTTCATGCGCCAAGTTTTCTTAGTCCACAACCCATTGCCACTCTTGTTCTTTCTTATCAAAAATGAGCCAACCCGTTTCTGTTGCTTCCGCTTTCAATTCATCGATATTATCTAGTACCTCATCCGTACTTTCGAATGATCCTACTACATATACCGGAATTTCAAGACCTCTTCTCGACTCAATTTTCCCCGCTAAATCAATGTATAACCCATCTTCCATTAACGGCATAAGCCCAAGGATAACTTCCTTTGAAATTGCTGGGAAAATTTTTGATTTTTGGAAGAAAGTAAAACGTTTCTTTCCAAACGAACCGAGTTTATATGGAATCACTTTACTTAGCAYTCCTACAAAATCACCGATTCTACGGTAATACACTTTGTTGTACCAACCGTCATCATGTGAAAAATAAACGAATCTATTCTTCAACAATGGGAAGAACGTTCTTCCAAGT
>NZ_JBFUIN010000997.1:0-969 GCF_056401855.1 Bacillus sp. P4_D3 | reverse complement strand
GAGATATGCAGAGAGATTAAGCAGCATTCAAAAATCCTTACGATGTTAAGGGTTTTTGGTGCTGCTTTTTTTAGATGAGAAAAATGGAGGAATTGGTTATGGCATTTCATAAACCGGAACAAATTGCTGCGCTTGTGATTGAATCCGGTGTTCAAAAGGTAAGGCAACCGCTATCCGCAATGCTTATTCTTGGTTTTTTAGGAGGAGCATTCATTTCGTTAGGATTTTTACTTAATATTCGTGTTCTAGGTAATGTACCGGAGCAATGGGGGAGTTTAGTCAATTTTATAGGAGGAGCAGTTTTTCCTATCGGACTGATGCTCGTTGTGTTAGCAGGAGGAGAATTAATTACGGGAAATATGATGTCGATGTCCATGGCACTTTATGYACGTAAAATCTCATTGAAACATGTGTTAAACAATTGGGCTTGGATTACTTTAACTAATTTCGTAGGTGCGCTTTTCGTCGCGTATTGTTTCGGGCATCTTGGCGGGCTTACAGAGGGAGCGTATTTAGATAAGACGATAGCGATAGCTCAAGATAAGTTACATGAATCTTTCGGGAGAACGTTAATTTTAGCAATTGGTTGTAATTGGCTCGTTTGTCTTGCGCTATGGCTAGCTTACGGAACGAACGATTTGATCGGAAAGATTGTTGGAATTTGGATTCCGATTATGGCATTTGTCGTAATTGGATTTCAGCAAGTGGTAGCGAATATGTTTGTAATTTCAGCCGTTATTTTTGCGGGACACCTTACGTGGATGGACCTTGCGAAAAACTTTGTACCTGTCTTTATTGGAAATGTAATTGGCGGAGCTGGATTTGTTGGATTCGCTTATTTTTCTTGTTATCAGAAACAAAGTGTTATCGAGGAAGATGTGTTGAAAAAATAATCGAATAGGAAGCAAAGTTTTTACATGAAAGGAAGGCTATCTCATGATAGAGCGGTATTCACGACAACAGTTGTTC
>NZ_JBFUIN010000996.1:0-970 GCF_056401855.1 Bacillus sp. P4_D3 | reverse complement strand
GTACATTTATAAATATTGATATCTTAGAATGTCAAATGAATTCAGTTTTAGAATTCACATGGGATAAAGATCGTGTCCGATTTGAAATACATAAAAAAGAAAAGGGATCCCTATTATTATTTAAAGAATTCATTCATGAACTAACAGATCATACTCCTAAAGATATAGCAGGTTGGCATATTTGTTTAGATCTTTTTTCTTCAGTTTTAGAAGGGGAGGAAAAAGAATTTTCAAAAGATGAGTGGAAATATTGGTTTGACAAATATAAGGTTAAGACCGATGAGTTGAAAGGATATTAATTATATAATCGTTATTTATTGTGTAATTATTATCTTATAAAAACGTTTTTTAAAAACAATAAGAATAGAGGTTAATATGAAAGTAAATCAATTAATTGCGAACAATATAAATAAATTAGATGCAGAAATACCGGTAAATAAATCATTTGGAATTGCTGGATTGTCTGGATCTGGTAAAACAACTTTTTGTCAAACAATTGGTGAAGAATCCAAGAAGCGCCTTGTTTCCTTATTACCAAAAGCTGAATATCAGTATTTATTTCCTAATATTATGGAAACTAATTTCAGTGCTATTAAGATGGAAGAAATGCCTTTAGTACTTTTTCTAGGGAAATCGTCTATTTCTTCTAATCCACGTTCAACGATTGGTACTCATACAGGTGTTTTTAAAGAGATACGTGAAAAGCTTGCTGAAAAATATAATCTTTCTCCTGAGGTCTTTTCATTTAATAACCAGTTAGGTTGGTGTCCTGGTTGTAAAGGACGCGGCACTACTAAAAATATTGAGTGTAAAAAATGCGAAGGAAGGAGATATAGTAAAGAAATTGAACAATATACAATTGAATTATTTGATAAACCACATACAATTTCAGATATTAATGATTTAAGTGTAGAATCTATTCTTTCATTAGCAGAAGTTTTAAATATTAGTGAAGCGAAACAACATATTC
>NZ_JBFUIN010000995.1:0-971 GCF_056401855.1 Bacillus sp. P4_D3 | reverse complement strand
CCTTCTCATTTTGATGAAAAGAGAAGGTTTTATTAATCTCAGATATTCTTAAATTATAATAATGATTCTTTTTGAGCTGTTTCATAGTGCTCTGCTATTTTTTTACACATCTTTTTATATTCCAGCATCCACTCTGCTATTTCTTCTATATCTTCATCAGTGGATTTTTTCTTATATTTAAAACCAATTACTTTCATATCCGAAAACACTTTTTCTTCCATTTCTTCATCTACTGGAATACATTAAATAATCACTTTCGTTGTATTTGAAATTTGTACGAAAATTTCAAATGCACCAATAAAAATAGCAATCATTCGGAATAATTCTTTATTGCTCATATATAAAATCCTTGCAAGTTCAGAGTATATAAACAATACATCAATCATTTCAGCAGCTATTATGCAATCATCTACTGGTACTTTCTCCAAGATTTGCAGATTAATTAATTCCCCAGTTTTATCCTCACACTCTTGTTGAAAGTACAAAGTTTTTTCTTTTGAAAATAACCACATATGTAGCCCTCTTCCCACTAAAAACAACAATTAGGCTTTTACTTTTCATTTTCCAGAACTAAAAATACGTTAAATTATTATTGTGTATCCACCGCAATTTTCACTTCAACATACTGTAGCTCTTCATCACCGCTAAATATATGATAAATAGGCGAAATCATATCAAGCTCATTATCTTCCATATACTGAAGCATCTCAGCATACGCATACTCTGTTAATCTTTCAAAATCTCCTGCGTATCTTTTCATTAGCATGTTATCAACATAATAATAACTTCGAAACTTCATTGTTTCTGATATAGGAATACTACTCTCATGTACTGGCATAAATAATTCAATAAACATATCTCCATCTGATGGTACATTTTTCAATGCATAAAACATTGGGCCTTTGACCGTTAAATTCGCTTGCGCAATTTCTGCCAACAAATCTTCTATTACTTTTTCCATATCAGTATAG
>NZ_JBFUIN010000994.1:0-975 GCF_056401855.1 Bacillus sp. P4_D3 | reverse complement strand
CCCCACACCCTTTAAAAGTTAGATAATTCAGCCTTTTAATCTTTTCTACATCCACTCTTTAATGTATTGTTACGCCACGTATACTAACTCAATTTAAGTTATACATATAATAGCGCCTTCAACACGACATTTTCAAATAATAGCACTTACAGTAATGTTGTAATATTCCTCTTCATTCTCTGAAATCCTGCAAATATAACTCGTCAAAATATGCAATAAATAATAACATTAAGCACCTAATTTAGACAAAAATTATAGAGGACATTTCAGCATGTATCAAGAAATAAGAATAAGAAGATAAGTAAGGGGGGATTTATAATGACTGAACACGTTTTATTTTCTGTTAGCGAAAACGGCGTTGCATCAATTACTTTAAACCGTCCAAAAGCACTCAATTCTTTATCCTATGACATGTTACAGCCAATTGGGCAAAAACTTAAAGAATGGGAACAAGATGAGCGTATTGAACTCATCGTTTTAAAAGGAGCTGGGACGAAAGGTTTTTGTGCAGGTGGTGATATTAAAACGCTATACGAAGCACGTTCTAACGAAGTTGCATTACAACATGCAGAGCAGTTTTTTGAAGAAGAATATGAAATTGATACATTTATTTATCAATACAAAAAACCAATTATCGCTTGTTTAGATGGAATCGTAATGGGCGGTGGTGTCGGTCTGACAAATGGAGCTACGTATCGAATTGTAACAGAGCGTACGAAGTGGGCAATGCCTGAAATGAACATMGGTTTCTTCCCTGATGTCGGTGCTGCTTATTTCTTAAATAAAGCGCCTGGATATACTGGCCGATATGTTGCTTTAACAGCATCCATTTTAAAAGCTCCTGATGTATTATATATTAACGCTGCTGATTACTTTATGACATCAGATTCATTACCAAATTTCCTTACCGAACTTGAAAATGTAAATTGGAAAAAAGAAGATGTACATACTCAGTTAAAAGAAGTTATTCGTACA
>NZ_JBFUIN010000993.1:0-981 GCF_056401855.1 Bacillus sp. P4_D3 | reverse complement strand
TCTCGATTTTGCGTTGAATCAGTCGTGACATTTATAAATTCAGCTAACACATTTACTTCCTCTTGATCGGGTTCATTTTCTTGTAAATAAAACTTCATTTCGATTGGTTTCGTTTTATAGGTATCTCCTATTTCGTATTTATCAGTGTGATAAAATTGTTGTAAAAGTTCTTCACTCATAATGGTTTTTGCTTTTTGTTTTCGCTCATTGTATCCTTCTTTTTCTCGATGGGGTATCGCCACATCGCTATCAAGCTAAGCCCGTGTAACGTCAATGATAAGCAAGATTGTTTCTTTTTTTCGAAAGTCTATACGTAGATGCTTTAAAGATTTGCATACGAAATAAACCCTAACGGGTTTCCTTTTTTGAATTAAGCTACTTGGTTATCAGACATGGTACAATTATAAGCGACACCTAATATATCAAAGACTGTTCTCTTCTCATACCTATGGGATTTTCGYCCGTTTTGCTGTAGGAGATTGAACAGACGAAGTAACACCTTTGATAGCTCTTGGGTGTTTTTTTGTATAGTTTGGAATAGAAGAAGAAAATAGTCTTTAATCATATATATGGCTTTATACTCACTAAGCTCTCGTTTTTTCTTCATGAGGAGCAATTGGCGCATTTGAAACATGATAGAAGAACAGAGTAGAATGGCAGTCAATTGACCATATAAATGGCACTCCAATCGTTCTGGTTTTATCTTTTTACAATGATGGATTTGAAAGAATGACTTCCACGTTTTAAATAAAATTTCGATTTGCCAACGCAAAGAATACCAGTCATGTACCTGTCCCATCGGGACAATATCTGTAGGGGTGTTTGTCATATATACATTGATACCACTGAGTCGTTTACTACGAGGAGAATACTTCATTCCTTTCTTTTTTTCTCTTACAGCTTGATCTTGTAATCGTTTTTTTTGCTGTTGTTTTGTTAATCGGTGAACTTTTTTTGCTGTTGTTTTGTTAATCGGTGAAC
>NZ_JBFUIN010000992.1:0-981 GCF_056401855.1 Bacillus sp. P4_D3 | reverse complement strand
GTTATTTTATCCATAGTTTGTTTTAATTGTTGTTTACGAAATATTTCAGCTTCAGATAACGTTTTTTTCTGAAGTGCTGTCGTAAAAAAGAAAATATGAAAAGTCATAGACGAATTCCTCCTTTCGAAAAGGAATTACAGGTGATCACAATAAAGCACTTGGCGCTCCTTAACATCATTCATAGCTTTTGCAATTTGCTCATTATGAAGAATTTCAGCTTTGGAAAGTGTATTTCTTTGAATCGTAATACTTAAAAACAATACGCTAATAGTCATCGAATGTTGCTCCTTTCTTTAAAAAATAATGTATGAGACTAAAAAATCGCACAAAAAAGCCACAGGAAGATATCGTTCTCCTATGGCTGGGCGTGAAAAAGCCACAGGAAAGTATACGACCTCCTGTGGCGAATTTATGAATTAATAGAAATAAAGTGCGATTTTCAATTCTCCATTAGGGTGGTCGAATTCATATTTAATTGTCCAAAAAACACAGGTGCAGTTAACGCTAAAGTTAAAGCATCTAATTGTAATTTCATCATTTCCTTCGACCTCCTTTTAGAATATTTTTCTTACGTTAGTAATTATATACAATTAATGGATAATTGTAAACATAAAAATTGAAAATTTTTAATTTTGATTAAAATGCGTATATTTTAAAGGGTTTTTAATGGATACATTGTATAGATTGGATAATAAATAGAACTTGGGGGTGTCTAATGAAGTATATGATTAGAATAGCAGGTGTTATGCTAACAATTTTTTTATTTGTTAATGCTTGTTCTAATGGGGAACAAATAAAAGAAATATCACATATTGAACCTGGGGTTTTTAAAAAATATACGGGGACATACGTTGGAAATAATTCCGACGTGTTTGCGATTGTTAAAAACTTACCTGGTGGTGAAACAGTTCAAAGTATCAGTTTAGAAAATGAAAATATTAAAGTGAAATATGGTGCAAAAGAGAATGGAAACCTTACAGA
>NZ_JBFUIN010000991.1:0-981 GCF_056401855.1 Bacillus sp. P4_D3 | reverse complement strand
AAAACAAGCTGCATATATTGAAAAGTAAAGAGAAAAACTTTACACTATTGGTAGAACCTATTTTAGGAGGGGAAAAAATGAGAACATCTAATCCAATGTTGAAAAAAGACGCATTTCGTAAAGAGGGAGCAAGTACTTCTGCGATGACTATTGGTGGAACAGTAGGCAAAACGTTTATCATGCTTATCTTGCTTCTTGCAACGTCTGTCTATTCATACATACAGATGACAAATAATACGATGAAAATGCCAGTATTAATTGGTGCTTTAGTTATTGCGGCAATCGTCGCATTTGCATCTATCTTCTTCCCACGTATATCACCAATTGGTGCACCGATTTATGCAGCGGTAGAAGGGATTGTATTAGGAAGTATTTCAGCGATTTATACAATGAAATTTGGCGATACTATCGTTTTAAACGCTGTCTTACTAACAATTTCAATTCTATTTGCAATGCTAGTGTTGTATGCAACGCGCGTAGTAAAAGTAACTGATAAATTCCGTACAGGTGTAATTGCGGCGACAATGGGAATTGCGGTAATGTATTTAATCGTATTCGTACTAAACATGTTCGGTGTAACTGTTCCGTATATTCACCAAGGTGGTACAATTGGTATTATCATTAGTGCAGTTGTTATCGTAGTTGCTGCATTAAATCTATTACTAGATTTCGATTTAATCGAAAGCGGTGCACGTAGCCAAGCTCCAAAATATATGGAGTGGTACGGTGCAATGGGTCTAATGATGACTCTAGTATGGCTATACTTAGAAATTCTTCGTTTTGTTTCTTACTTTACGAAAAATGACTAATAAAAAAATCCTGCATGAAATGTGCAGGATTTTTTTGTTTTCAAAGATAAATTGAAAATATGGATGTTGGCGACTTAAATTGAAGGGGGATGGAATATGATGAAAGAGAAAAAAGGATTATGAAAAAACTATTTTCTAAAAGTTTTTTCATAGAACTAGATGACGCTTTAAC
>NZ_JBFUIN010000990.1:0-983 GCF_056401855.1 Bacillus sp. P4_D3 | reverse complement strand
TAGAAGTTATTGATGGGCAGCAACGTTTAACGACAGTGTTATTAATCGTGAAATATATTCAATCTCTTATTCCTTATTATGACGAAACAGGGTATACGATGTTATATGAAACAAGGCCAGAAAGTGAAAGATATATTGCGAATATAAAAGCTGGAGATGTAAAGCGGAACGAAAATATAGATTTTTATCATATGTATAATGCATATGAAACAATTGGTAATTGGTTTCAGCGACATGAGGACAAGAATGCACCACTTTATATTTGGCAGCGTTTGACCGATCAAGTAAAGGTACTTTGGTATGAACTTGATAAAGGCTATGATCCTATTAATTTATTCACGCGAATTAATATCGGGAAAATTCCGTTAACAAATGCAGAATTAATTAAAGCTTTATTTCTGAGCAAAAATAATTTAGGTCCAGACATAACGCAGCATAAGTATTTAAAAATGAAACAAGTAGAATTGGCAACTCAATGGGATGCAATAGAAACCCATTTGCAAAATCCAAACTTTTGGTATTTTTTACAGTCAACACAAGGAAAATATGAAAATCATATTGAATGGTTGTTTGAATTAGTAGTTGATAATTTTGCTCAAACAATTGATATGGATACTTCCTATCGTACGTTTCATGCATTCCACGATGAGATAGAGCGCCGTACTGAACAAGGGGAAATGCGATATGAAGTAGTAGAGGCAATTTGGTCTGAAATCCAAATTTTATATTACCAATTGAGTGAATGGTTTGAAAATCGTGAGTTGTATCATCTGATTGGATATTTACTTAATGCTTCTCATCCGATTCAGAGTATTGTTAAAAATGCGAAGTCGATGAAAAAAGATGAATTTATAAAATCTTTATATAAGATGATTAAAAAACGTTTACGTAATTGGAATATTTCTGAACTTAGTTATGATAGAGAACGTTCCAAAGTAAAAGAAATTCTAGTCTTACATAATATTATGACGTTGCAACGAGAT
>NZ_JBFUIN010000989.1:0-984 GCF_056401855.1 Bacillus sp. P4_D3 | reverse complement strand
ATAGTTTCACATTTAGATAATAAAGATCTTGAGAAACAATTAGTTTCTAAAGATAATACGACTATATTAACGCAAATATCGGTAGATAAAAAACATGGTGAAATATCAAAAGTTGCAAATAATCTTCATAAAAAAGTGAAAATAAAAGGGGTAAAAACGTACTTAACAGGAAGTGATTTAATAGCGGGTGATTTTCTTACATCCTCTCAAGAGGGAGTGAAAAAGACAGAAGTTATTTCAATCATTTTCATTCTTGTAGTATTAATCATTGTATTCCGTTCACCAGTTGTTCCGATTGTTTCTCTTCTTACAGTTGGTGTATCGTATTTAGTCTCAATGGGGATTATTTCTCATCTTGTAGATCAATTTAATTTTCCGTTTTCTAACTTTACGCAAGTATTTGTAGTTGTCGTACTGTTTGGAGTGGGAACAGATTATAACATTTTATTATATACGAGGTTTAAAGAAGAATTAAGTAAACAAGAAAATGCATATTTAGCTACGAAAGAAACATTTAAATCAGCAGGTAAAACCGTTTTATATAGCGGAATTGCAGTGCTAATTGGTTTTGCAGCACTTGCTTTAGCAAGTTTTAAATTATATCAATCTACTTCAGCGGTAGCAATTGGTGTCGCAGTATTACTACTCGTATTAACCACTTTAAATCCATTTTTCATGGTGCTATTAGGAAAAGGAATGTTTTATCCAGTTAAAACATTTAAAGGACATGAGGATAGTCGTTTATGGGGATTCTTTGCGAAAAATTCAGTAGCAAGACCATTTATCGCTTTAATTATTGTATTAGTGATATCGATTCCTTTCGTATTAAAATATTCTAACACGCTTAATTACAATGATTTATTTGAAGTGGATAATAAATATGAATCAAAAATGGGGATTAACGTAATAGAAGAGCATTTTTCGCCTGGTTTTTCTTCACCAAGTACGTTAGTCATTCAATCGGATAAAAAGTTAGATGAGGCG
>NZ_JBFUIN010000988.1:0-985 GCF_056401855.1 Bacillus sp. P4_D3 | reverse complement strand
CCGCCCTTTCTCATAGAGGGGCGTTTGCTACAAGCTATTATATATATTCGCTGTTACAACAAGCATTAATAAAATACTATATTAATATATTCTTCATTATACATGAAAATTCCTTTCAAAAAACGACAAAAAATTTAATTCTTTCAAAAATATAACTTACAGATTATAATAATAATTAAAATTAAAAAGCAGTATTGATTTGAAAGGTGGTATTCTTATTGCCTAAACGTTCACTAACTTACTATTTGGGCTCCAAAATATGCATTACTCTCGCTGACATTGTATACATAATGATTATTACAACTCACATCTATATCACAACTAGATCAGCTACAATTACTGCTCTTTTTCCATTATTACAAGTTATCACAAATCTTATCGCGAACACCTCTGCACCACTTATAATGAATCGGTTTCCATCTTATTCATTGCTATATACTCTACAATGGATTAAAACAGCTCTTTTAATATTGTTAATGATATTATTTCCTATACTATCAACAAACATTTCTGCTCTTTTAACTTTTGTTATTTTCATTTCATTATGTAGTGGCTGGAGCGCTCCTCTACTATACGCCGTTATCCCGCGCCTAACACCACAAGAAAAATTAGTAAAAGTAAATAGTGTCTTTTCCTTTTCAACACAAATTATACAAGCCGCTGCATACTCATTTACAAGCATAATTGTTCTTCTCATTGGCGTTACTTCGACACTCATGATTAATAACATATTGATGATTTTCGGATGTATTACATTACACCTTTCATTACAATCTATACAAGCTGAACGAGTAGCAGAACCCACTTCTTCGAAAACTACTGCATTATTAGAAGGATGGAAACTGTTATTTCAACACCCGTCTCTGCGCATCGTTACAATTATGGACTTAATTGAAACTTTCGCAGGGACGATATGGATCGGTGCTATTACGATGGCATATGTAACGACTGTTCTACATAAAGGCGAAGATTGGTGSGGATATAT
>NZ_JBFUIN010000987.1:0-985 GCF_056401855.1 Bacillus sp. P4_D3 | reverse complement strand
TAAGCTTCCATATTTCCAAAAAGAAGCGTATTTAGCTCAATCACCACAGTTTTATAAACAAATGATGGTAGCGGGAGGACTCGAATGTGTTTTTGAAATTGCTCCTGTGTACCGGGCTGAACATCATAACTCGTCACGACATTTAAATGAATATATATCGTTAGACGTAGAACTTGGATTTATTCATGATTTTCATGAAGTGATGCAATTAGAAACAGATGTTTTACGATATATGTTTCAACAAGTAGGAGAAAAATGTGAAAGAGAACTACAACTATTACAAGTAACAGTACCTGTTATTGCGGAAATTCCTAAAATCACATTATCAGAAGCACAAGAAGTTTTGAAAAGTCAGTATCGAAAAGAATCTCCCATAGGGGATTTAGATACAGAAGGTGAAAAGTTACTAGGGAAATATGTGAAAGAAACGTATAATAGTGAATTTGTATTCATTACACATTATCCGAGAGAAGCGAGACCAATGTATACGATGCCAAATAAAGAGAATTCAGCTATTACTGATTCTTTTGACTTATTGTATAAAGGGCTAGAGATTACGTCAGGTGCACAGCGAATTCATAACTATGAAATGTTACTTGCTTCTTTTAAAGAAAAAGGATTACATCCAGAGAAATTTCAATCTTATTTAGATACATTCCGATACGGTTGTCCACCACATGGTGGTTTTGGGATAGGATTAGAAAGGGTTGTGTATCGACTTTTAGAATTATCCAACGTGAGGGAAGCGAGTGCTTTTCCGAGAGATTGTACTCGTCTTATACCGTAAAAAAGAATCTTCGCGATTATCGCGAAGATTCTTTTTTAATGTTCTTTATATTTCATTTGTAAATATTTTCTATATAAGTCTATGAAAATCCTTTTCGACAAAATAATTAATATATACCTTGACAGTTATAAATATAACCGATATACTTCATATTAATTTCAAAAGAAGATATATTCAGAATATTAAAGTGCGTTGAAT
>NZ_JBFUIN010000986.1:0-986 GCF_056401855.1 Bacillus sp. P4_D3 | reverse complement strand
ATAGAGAGCTTTCTTTACTCATTTACACAACATGGAGAAATATAGGGAATATATTTTTACAATTTTTTATATTGATTGTGATTGTGGGAGTAGGGGTGTTTTACGATGTCGAATGGTCGCAACTTTTCCAAACAATTGTAGGGAAGAGTCAAATGCAAAATGAAGGGTTATCCGTACGACAATTGATGTTTATGTTAGCAATTTGCTGTTGGCTTGGCATGGTGGGCTTAGGTATGTGGATTAGTAAAAAAGCTAATCCCAATATTGCTTAAAAAGTATCTCGAAAAATATCAATACTAAAACTACAAAAAAACAAACAAACTCGTCCTACTAAGAGGGGAGTTTGTTTGTTTTTTGTTTAGATAATGGAATGTTCATGCAAAATTGTACACCTTGTTCCACATTATTTATAGAATACTTCATGCCTAGCGTTTCAAGAATTTGCTTAACTATATATAGCCCTAAACCACTTCCTCCAGTATTTCGATTCCTTGATTTTTCAATTCGATAAAATGGTTTGAAAATTTGTTGTATATCTTCTTCTTTGATATTGACACCTGTATTTATAATTTGCGTTTGGATTTGACCTTGTTTAGAATCCTCACTTAACTTTATATAGACTTTTTCATTATTTGGTGAATACATAACCGCATTATGGATAATATTTTTACATGCTTTTTCAAGAAGAACACGATCTGTATAAACAGAAAGGTCAGAATCAATTTCTTTTATTATTTGGATGCTTTTTTGAGAAGCAAAAAATTCAAGATCTTTTGTGATTGTACCTATTAACTTTGAAAGATTAACTTCTTCTATCTTTAGTTTAAAGGTGTGTTGTTCTAATTTCGACATGCTTAAAATTTCACGAACTAATTGTTCCATACTTTCAATAATTTGATGATTTTTCTTTAAATATTGATCACGATTTTGATAAGGGCCAATATTGTATATCATCCCTTCTAAGTATCCTTTCATTACAGTAAGAG
>NZ_JBFUIN010000985.1:0-987 GCF_056401855.1 Bacillus sp. P4_D3 | reverse complement strand
GAGTAAAGAACATAGATAACTGACTCATCGGCATAATAATTTGAACTAAATACAAAATAAATGCTACAAGTTCTCCTGTTGTTAATGCACCGCTAGAAACTCGCATTCCACCATACCCTACGATAATAACAAGCAATGCCATTAAAACAAACGACATAACTGGTGAAATTAATGCTTGCACTTTTCCTTCTTTCAAACCAAATTGCAATAATTTTTGGATACCTGTATTCCCTGTTTCATACTCTTTTTTTTCCGTATTTGAAGATTTCACTAAACGAATTTCTGATAGTACTTGTGTTAATACACTAGTAAAAGAAGCCGTTTCATCTTGAAGTGCTTTTGAAATCTTATACATTTTCCGTCCAAGTGGAACTAAAATTAGTACCGATAACGGAATAACCGTTAAAAGTAAAATTGTCATTTTCCAGTCTAAAACAAATAATACAATTAATGACCCAATAATTGAGATACCGCCTGTTAATAAGTTTGACAAATGCTCAGAAATTAATGTTTTAACAACACCTGTATCATTTGTCATACGACTAATTGTATCTCCCGTTCTGTTTTGGTCATAATAAGACACTGGTAAAATAAGTACCTTTTTCCACAATCGTTCCCTAAGTCCAGCCACAATTTTTTGTCCAATATAATTCAGTAAATAAATAGACAATCCTGCAGCAATTGTTTGAATAATAAAGAATGCAATTAATCCAACAATTTGTCCCGTACTAATTGAGGAAAGTGAAAAATTATCAACTAAACCTTTTGTCAGCATTGGAATAAACAAACTCGCTCCAGTAGAAAGTAAGCTCATTAGTAATGCAAAAATAAGAATGCCTTTCGGTGGATTTGTATCTTGAATGAGACGTAAAAACTGCCTCCAATTCCCTTTTTTCTTTTCTGTATTCCTAACTTCCATTGTCGTTCATCTCCTCGTTATAAACAAAACTATTATCTCTAAAACTAGAATACGCTATAAATGTAAAC
>NZ_JBFUIN010000984.1:0-990 GCF_056401855.1 Bacillus sp. P4_D3 | reverse complement strand
TATTTATTCTCACAAATAAGCACGAGAAAAAGAAGAAAGTTTATCTGAATGAAAAATTCGCATTAATAGACATTATTGATTCTAAAGAAGTATTTGATGATGAAGGTAACTCATTAGTAGAACTAACATGTAAATACAGCATATACTTAGATGAAAAATACTATTGTAAATCTCTCGATGATTATACTGGACAAGTATTCCCCTTCTTAAGCGCAAAAATAGGAAAGGGACTTCTTAGAAACTTAAATTATTACTTTTCTTACGTTGATGCCTATGATAAAAAACCACCTGTTAAAGAAATAAGACCGCTTATGAAACAAGTAACTAACAGATAGCGGACAGTATTCAAAAAGAAAGCACATAACTTCAGATGCTTTCTTTTTTTGAATCAGTAACTCTCTAACTTTCATCTCCTTCTAAATATATATACCCAAGCATACTTTAAAATAAAAACATTGGAGGATTAGGCTGAATGAAATATTCAGAATCAATCGTAAGTAAACGGCTTCGAAAACTTAAAACAACTGGTATGTTTTTTATACTATTTTTAATCGCCTGGCTTGGATATACAAAATTCCTTTATGGAAATGGTTTTCTTCTAGAAAAGAAAAATTCAGTTGAAGTAATGAATACTAGCGTTACTGGAGAAATAGAAAAGAATTTCGATGTAAACTTACAAGGTTTTCGTAAAACGAACCTTGATACACTTATAGATGCTAGTAAAACCGATCCTAGCGAACTATCCTTAATTGAACTTATCAACACATCTTGTTCTAAAGATTGCACAAGTGAACCTTCAACTTACGTTAAGTCCAACCACGGATATATCTTTTATACAGAATCTAATGGTACGAATGTAGCTCTAAAAATTAAAAAGCAAGATTCATGGGAAATAGAAAAGAAATACGTTCAAAATGGAATTTAAACATGCATTTAATATAAACTACCGTTAGCTTTTCACTATAGAAATAGCTCCTATCCCTTTAGGGG
>NZ_JBFUIN010000983.1:0-991 GCF_056401855.1 Bacillus sp. P4_D3 | reverse complement strand
TTCCTAGACTTATAAAGAAACCGATTACAAGAGTGAATGTGAAACGAACGATCGATAAAAAATATATTTCCCATATGTAGGGGAACAGTGGTGACGAATGRTTAGAGGTATGTATTATATTTTGTGTATGTATAAGCTGATTTGCTGAGAAAAGGATAGGTTCATGCATCCAATCAATTGTTGGAATTGAAATGGAAGAAGACTGCACTAAATTATGGAAAATGCTTACAAATCCAGTTAAGTAGGAATAATTATGTGTAATGAATAATGCTGGAAGAGGACTTATGACAAAAATAATCAAAACACCGGCTATAAATTTACATATATGTGAGCGCAATAAGGACATTTAATCACCTACTCTTTGAATATTCAGAAAATTCTTATTCTTATTTTAGCTTTTTTCGGATGAAGTTACAACACATTTTTCTCGAAGTAAGTTAGAGAGAATATACTATACTGAGATTATCCCGCTTTAACGGGCAGTAGACTCCACCTCAAAATTCGGCGAATGCGTAGAAGTTAGGTGGGGAGATCAACTGCCCATAAAAGCCCGATTGGTGAAGGCTAATAATAAATGGGGTGGAAAAATCCCCACTTATTAAGGTTTCACTTTAAACAAGTGTATGATTAATGAATAAATTATGACGGAAAAATGAATAATTTTCAGAAAAATAAAATAATATATTTATTTTTTTCTGAAAATATAATATAGTTATGGCACAGAAAGTATTTTAGCATAAGGAGGCTTTTTTATGAGGATTAAAGGGAATTATGTGCCAAAGAGGGAAGTTTTGTTTTGCTCAAGTTCAATTACGATAGGAGAAACGCTGGAGCATTTAAATAAAACGGGGTATCGTTGTGTACCAGTTTTAGATGAAAAAAAAGAGAAGTTTTTAGGGAATGTATACAAAGTAGATATTTTAGAATATAAAGGTTCACTTGAAGATAATGTATTACAATTATTGAACGATAAGAATGKGTACGTGAGAGA
>NZ_JBFUIN010000982.1:0-992 GCF_056401855.1 Bacillus sp. P4_D3 | reverse complement strand
GTATGTAGGTACCTCCGTTAGTATATGTTTTAAGACAATATCCATATAATGCTAGATGAAATGAATAATCCCATACCATTACCGCTTAATAAACCGGTCGTTACTCTTAGTAAATTTGTGCTGCTTCTCCATTTCCACTTTTGGGTGAATCCATCGATTAATAATGGAATTTGAGCAAAAAAGGATAGTATTAATGAAAGACTAAACGAAGGCGTTATTAAAAAATATATTGGGAATATACAGAAACCAATAAACATACCTGTGCATCGTGCACATAAAGGTATGTATTTTTGTAGTTTCAGGAAACTCCTTTCCTGTATTCTATGACAAGGAATATTTAAAATGAAACTTCGAATCAATACGAACCATCCTCTCTAAAAATATTTTAATTGATTTCGTAACAAAATTATAGAATTCTTACACTTCGTAGCGTATAACACTTTATAGATAAGAATTTATTCAAGAAAATACAAAAAGACAAATCAGGTTAATGACCGCCTGATTTGCCTTTTTGTTACAAAATTATTATTTTACATCTCCTCAGGCGCCCCCACCCCAAGTAAACGTAATCCCTCTTTTAATACAACCGTCACAACGTAAGCTAATGCGAGTCTACTGTCCTTCTCTTCGCTCTCTTCTAAAATACGAACATTTCCATAATATTTATTGAACGCTTGTGCTACATCTAATACGTATTTTGAAATAATAGATGGCTCATTTTTGTTGAAGGCCGCTTCAATTACTTGCGGGAATTTGTTAAGTAATTTTACTATACTCCAGCTGTAATCGTCTTTTAATTCAAAATTACACGTTTCAAATTCCACACTTTCTTTTCTTAAAATAGAGCAAGYACGCGCATGCGTGTACTGTACATACGGTCCTGTTTCTCCTTCAAATTTCAACATATTTTCTAATGAAAATTCGATATTATGCATACGCTCATTTTTTAAATCGTGGAAGATTACTGCTCCAACACCGACTTGTTTTGCCAC
>NZ_JBFUIN010000981.1:0-997 GCF_056401855.1 Bacillus sp. P4_D3 | reverse complement strand
GAATATAGGGAATAGATGGTTTAGGTGTTTTGATATGTGTCCCGTTTTCGGGGTTCACTTCACTTTTGAATTAGGTGTTTTATTTTTACTCATTATTTCTTAGAATATTTTTGTATACCTACATTTACCCTAGGCTCAACATAAACATCCAGCTCATCTTTAATATTCTCTTTTATTTTATCTCTGGACCAGAACCCGGTTATTTTACTTCGATTGTATAATTCCCTGTTCCACCGCCATATTTATATACACTTAAATAATATTTCCCTGGCTTCGCATAATAATTTCCAAGTAATTTATTACCTTCATATTTTGTTGCATAAGCAGCATAGTTATTCAAGTCTGACTCGTGATATAATACCCAGTTCAATCCAAGGTTTTGCTCATTTGTAACGGTAATCTGTAAATCCTTCGCTTCTTTTATGTCAATTGCAAAACGATCAACTTGATCTTGATCATTTAGGTTACCTCGTAATAACGCGTTTAGAGATAGTGGATTAGCTGTATCGAATGAATTATTCGGCTCCTTTTCTACACTAGTATCCGTTTCAGTATTCACTCCATTAAACACAACATCGTATTCAAATTGTCCAGTGGCATTGACTCGGTAATTTACGAAATAAGCAGTCAATGTTTTGTATCCGCTCCACTCTTTTTGTGAAAGCTGTTTAAGCATCTCATTCGTTGCTTGATTCATTGCTTTCCAGTCCTCATTTTCTCCTTTTGACGCACTTCCTGTATATGTTCCTTGTAGTGTAAATGTATTAAAGTATYGTGATTTATTCTTTGTTACCTTCACATTTTGTAACTTTGCTTCATTTGTGATATCCGCTGTAACATCTGAAAGCGCTTTCTGTTCATGCTCTGCTAAATAATCATCTGATACTTGTGGAATTGTATACTTATCACGATTATCAACAAGCATTTGCATATAAGACTGGTAGTCTTCATTTAATTTATTATCTTTACTTAATGTAGAACGGTATGCATCGTAACT
>NZ_JBFUIN010000980.1:0-998 GCF_056401855.1 Bacillus sp. P4_D3 | reverse complement strand
CGTATTTATGTATCACAAACACAGAAAAAAGCCCTTGTTTTCATAACAAGGACTCAATTGTTTTCCTATTTCGCTATCTCTTCTTTAGGCATTACCATACCTTTATAAAGTTGGACAGTAATCCAATAATAAATGAAATAAATTACTATGAAGATTCCTATTGGCATCCACACTTTTACAAATGGGTCAACTAATATGAAGCTGAATAAGTTAAGCCCTACTAAAACGTGGGAAATTCCAATAATTGCTGGGAAGATAAATAAATATGAGATTTCTTTATATATACTTTTTGTTAACATACTACGCCTCACACCGATTTTTCGCAGCATTTCATAACGGCGTACATCACGAGAAGCTCCTGTTAATATTTTAAACATAAGAGAACTCGCCATCATTGCTAAAAATGCAATTCCAAGGAAAAATCCCATAAACATTGTTCCGCTCATGAAACTATTCATGAACTGATAAATTGTCATTTTCGTATATAAGTCTACTTTTGTACCTGTTGTTTTTTCAATTACTTCTTTTTGTCTCTTATCTATTTCGATCAACAGTGGTTTATATTTTTTCATATCATCTACTTTTGCTAATGTTACAGTATGTTCTGTTCCTTGAATTCCTTTATAATACTCTTCATCTGCAATTCTTACAGGTTTTCCGTTAAATTGATTATGTGTAATTTGTATCTCTCTTACAACCGCATCCTCCCAATCTTTTGGCATACGAGGAAGCTTATTCACTACTTCAGGAGCTTCCAAAGCAGAATAGACAGGTTCAGTTAAAGGTTCAGCCACGCGTTTACGAGCAGGTTCTTTTAAAGTTTTTGTATCAAAATGATCTGAAATAAGTGGTGGTTTTTCAGTTAAGTCGTTACGTAAATAATAAACCGCTTCTCCATCTACTTTATACTTATACTTGCTTTCTTCAACAATTTCCATTTCTTTTAATGCTGCTTTATCTTGTTCATTTGGATCATGAATTACGACATCATATACACG
>NZ_JBFUIN010000979.1:0-999 GCF_056401855.1 Bacillus sp. P4_D3 | reverse complement strand
CGCTTAAAATGCACGGTGGCGTGGCGAAAGATCAATTAAAAGAAGAAAATGTAGATGCGTTAGCAAAAGGAATGGAAAACTTACAGAAACATGTTGAAACAATTCAAAGCTTCGGTGTTCCATTCGTAATTGCCATTAACAAATTCATTACTGATACAGATGCAGAAGTTACATACTTACAAGAATGGTGCAATGAGCGTGGCTATGCAGTATCCTTAACAGAAGTTTGGGAGAAAGGTGGCCAAGGCGGAGTTGACCTTGCTGAGAAAGTGTTAAAAGAAATTGAAAAAGGTGAAAACAACTACGCACCACTTTATGAATTAGAATTACCATTAGAAGAAAAGATTCGTACAATTGCTCAAAAAGTGTACGGCGCAAAAGATATTGAATTTGCTCCGAAAGCACGTAAGCAACTAGCTCAATATGAAGGAGAAGGTTGGAGTAACCTACCAATTTGTATGGCGAAAACACAATACTCTCTTTCTGATGATGCAACAAAATTAGGTCGCCCATCTGACTTTATCGTTACAATTCGTGAATTGAAACCATCTATCGGTGCAGGGTTTATCGTTGCGTTAACAGGAACAATGTTAACAATGCCTGGTCTTCCTAAACAGCCAGCTGCGCTTCAAATGGATGTAAATGAAGATGGAAAAGCAGTAGGTTTATTCTAAAAGGTTGTAATTCATCTCGTTTATCTGTAAACTATATATACATCAAGTGGCGCCTTTCCATAGAAAGGCGCCTGTTTTTTGGAGGAAATTATGTTTGATCCAACTGCTTTTGAAAATTTAAAGGTAATTGTGGAAGGAGCTGTCTATGATTTCGATTTACACGGTGATATTCTCGTAACAGATCGAAAAGATGTGATGGATCTTGCTTCATTAAGTCGTATGTATAGTATTTCATTTCAACTAACAGAAACATTTAAAACGCTGGTAGAGGCGACATTTTCACTATCTGTTGATGCGAAGAATTTATCAGGTGAAATATTAGAAG
>NZ_JBFUIN010000978.1:0-999 GCF_056401855.1 Bacillus sp. P4_D3 | reverse complement strand
GAACCGGCGAATGTTTTACCATTCTTTTCTAATGTTTTTATGGCGAAGATGGTCGGATTCATAAAATTATATTTTCCTGTATTTTTGCTTGGAGCGATATTCGGTAAAGTGGTAGAAATCACTGGAATAGCAGAAAAAATCGCGAAAATTATCATCCATTTTATAGGCGTGAAAAGAGCTATTCTTTCCATCGTGTTAATGGGAGCGATTCTTACATACAGTGGTGTCAGTTTATTTGTCGCAGTATTTGCGATTTATCCGTTTGCGGCGCAATTATTTCGCGAGGCGGATATTCCGAAACGTCTCATTCCAGCGACAATTGCATTCAGTGCATTCACGTTTTCGATGGATTCACTTCCTGGATCACCTCAAATCCAAAATGTTATTCCAACTACGTTCTTTAAAACAGATATTTATGCAGCTCCTACATTAGGGATTATCGGAGCACTGTTTATCTTTATATGTGGCATGATGTATTTGGAAAGGTGCAGGAAGAAGGCTGCCGCTAAGGGAGAGGGGTACTTCGGAAAAAGCGGTGCCACTTCTGAACTGGCTGCCACAACTAGCGCGCAATTGGTGCAAGCGCCTATTGTTTCCAGCGATGTTATTCCAGTTAGTTATTGGATAGCTTTTCTTCCGCTTGTACTGGTCGGAGTGATGAATAAAGTCTTTACAGAATTCATCCCAGTTTGGTATACAAAGGGATTTGATTTTGCATCTATAGGTTTGAAGGAGTACGGAACGATTGATATGGGACAAGTCGTAGGTATTTGGTCAGTGGAAATGGCACTTCTTATCGGAATACTTACTGCTATATTATTAAACTTCCAAGCGGTAAAAKAACAGTTTCAATCTATTACAAGCGTGGGCGTAAGTGGTTCAATCTTAGCTGCCATGAACACTGCAGCCGAGTATGGATTTGGTGCCGTTATAGCAGCTTTACCCGGATTTGTCATGATTCAAAATTCTTTGACAGGTACATTTTCAAACCCTTTAATT
>NZ_JBFUIN010000977.1:0-1001 GCF_056401855.1 Bacillus sp. P4_D3 | reverse complement strand
AGGCTACCGAGTTGGAGAGAAGTTTACAAAAAAAGGAGTTGCAGCATCATCTGTAAAATTGATTTTGGCTCAAGCAAGAGTCTATGAAATTAATGAAATACATGCTATGACAACAACAAATAACATAGCTTCACAAATTGTATTAGAAAAGAGCGGATTTTCTCGTGAAAAGGAAGCGGATACAACTACTGTAGATTTAAACGGGGAAAACGTAAATTTCGTACATTATATTTGGAGGAATACTAAGAATTAAAAATAATAGGGGGACATGTACATGAAGGATTTACGTTATCCAATAGGTCAATTTACTTATGTAGGCACTATTACAGAAGAAATAATTGATAAATGGATTCAAGAAATAGAGGATTTACCTAATGAACTAGCAAGTGCGATAAAAGATTTAGATCAGAAGCAGTTAGATACACCGTATCGCGTTGGTGGATGGACTGTTCGTCAAGTCGTTCATCATGTTGTTGATAGTCATATGAATAGCTACATACGCTTTAAATTAGCACTGACAGAAAAGAATCCAACTATTAAACCGTACAAAGAAGAAAAATGGGCAGAGCTACCTGACTCAAAATTACCAGTAGATGTTTCACTTGTAATGCTAGATTCATTACATAAAAGATGGGTTAACTTATTATATTCTTTAGAACCGGCAGATTTAGAAAAGACATTTAATCATCCTGAATCAGGAGAAAAAAAACTTGCTGCTGCAATTGGACTATATGCATGGCACGGTCGTCATCATACAGCTCATATCACTTCTTTAAGAGAGCGTTTAAATTGGTAACATTAGAGAAGGCGACAGAAATTGATGCAGAGATTATATTTCAAATGCAAGTAGAATCATTTAGTTCATTATTAGAAAAGTATAAGGACTATGAAACAAATCCGGCAAATGAACTTATTGAAAGAACGATTTCGAGAATAAATAATCCGGACGGTGGATTTTATAAAATTTTCGTAAATACGAATCTTGTCGGAGCGATATGTAT
>NZ_JBFUIN010000976.1:0-1003 GCF_056401855.1 Bacillus sp. P4_D3 | reverse complement strand
ACTCTATAATTTGCGCTTGCATATGTTTAATAAATGAATTTTGATCTGCTGACTGGAGAATTACTTTAATTTTCGGTAAAGGAAACTTGTACTCCCTCAGCTTTTTAATTTTCAATGCTATTTCTAGCTGTCCTTGCTCATAATATCTATATCCATTTACCGGGTTCACATATGCTGGTTTTAATATCTCCTCTTTGTCATAATGCCTTAGCATCCGTGTACTCATTTTACAAATTCGCGAAAATTCAGTAATTGTATACATATAAATACCCCTTGAATACATTTTCTTATAATCTTATTTATTAAAACCAATCAAAAAGTTTTCTAATTGAAGAACCTTCATTCTGATCGTTCAGCCTTTTCATTTTTGAAGGTAACAAATGACTCGGACAATACCACGTTAAACAATTCATCGCGCCTCCCATTGTCGATATTTCTCCTACATGAATTTGAATAACTTGTTTCTCAGTACGCTGTTGAATATATCGTAAAACTTCCTCATCTTTAGCTAATCCAAACTTAGGAACGTAAAGCGTATCACATGTTTCTAACATATTTATATATAAACCTTTTGCTGACGCTATCTCTTCATCGTATTGACCCTTCTCTGTATATGACGAAGGAACAACTATAAATTCAGCTTCTGGCATTTGTTCTTGAATAATCTCTTGAACATTATATCTAAATTCACGATCTCCTAAAAAATCGCTAATAAACATTGTATGTTCATCAATAAATTTAACCATTCCGTCTGCGTGTGCRAGTACATCCCCTTCTTCAGCAGGAATAATAATAACCCGGCTCACATCTAAATCCCACTCTAACTGCTCAATAATTTCCTCTTCCGTCCAATCATCATTATCATCAAATATACGTTCTGTTAAAATAACGGTATCTTTTTTATTCCAAATAAGGTTACCACCATCCAATATTAATGGTGATTTCACATATTCAAAGTCATTTTTCTTCAACCATTTATTAAATTGTTGGTCTAAATATCGCC
>NZ_JBFUIN010000975.1:0-1005 GCF_056401855.1 Bacillus sp. P4_D3 | reverse complement strand
ATAGTAGAGGAACAACAATTGGAATCTAAGAAAAGGCAATGAAATACTCATTTAAATGAAGTTCGGAGTATTTCAATTTTAGAAATAGGACAAGATTGATGTGATAATTCTTTTTGTAGGCTGTTTCATATAGGTGTAGAATATACATATAAACGAACAGGTGAAAATAGCTTGTTAACGTTAGTGAGAGGCTCCTCATTTAGTTATACTATTATATGTGATTTTTGTAATGATGAGTTCTTACATACGCTTTTAGAAATAACATAATTTCATAGGTTTGATAGTGTAGGAGATGGATGGGTAAGAATTGAAAAATAAACAGTAAGGAGTTTTTCAGATATGATGTACTTATTAGCAATTCTACTTCCGCCGGTAGCTGTTTTATTTTGCGGAAAGCCGTTTCAAGCGATTATTAATTTCATTTTAACCTTAATTTTTTGGGTTCCAGGAGCGATACACGCAGTTCTTGTCGTACATGACAAAAAAGCCGACAGGCGACTTAAAAGACAAATTCAAGCGTACGATGAAATTAATAAAAGAAGATAGAAGGTAAATTACGAGTGAAAGCATACAAAAAAGAAAGGGAATTTGATTCGCCTTTCTTTTTTGTATGTCAATCAAGTTTAAATTTTAGTATAGCGGTAAGAATTTTTAATATAGGTATTATGATAATAACTTTTAGAGTGTGCGTTCAATAAACCGGTGTAAATGCTTTCTGGTACATTAAAGAAATCATACATACCATTCTTTAATTGAATACGTAAAATCATCGAAAAAGGATTATAGCCAACAGCAACTATATTTTTTGAGATAACGGGAGAGAGTTTCATCAATACGCAACTCCTTACTTTTCATTTTAGATGGTTTCTTGTAGATAAGGGGATTGTCATGTTGAAATCCTAATAATTAAAGAGGTATTATATTTATATGCAATATATCAAATGTTCTTTATACGTAATTATAAGGAAGTTCACACGAAGTACATATCGTTGTGCTATTTTTACT
>NZ_JBFUIN010000974.1:0-1006 GCF_056401855.1 Bacillus sp. P4_D3 | reverse complement strand
ATACAGTACCATTAATGCGTGGGAACCTCTTTTCATTAATAATCTGAGAAAACATATTACTGAAACCCTGTTTTAATCCATTTTATTTTCAGCCGATATTTTATAATACTTAGCAGATAATTTATAGGAACGATTCTCATAATAATAATCCCCAAATTTATAAGCTAATTCAGCTACCAAGCTATATTGCTGCTTTTCTATCCCCATCTCAATTGCTTTTTTCATATGCTTCTCATATCCATTATAATCTGCCCGTATTTTAAATTTTTCTGCTTTAAATCCATATAGTTGAACATGCACATAAGGAACATCACAAATTGATAAAATTTCAAATGCCTCATAAATAAGTTTAGTTACTGTTTGCCAATCTTTTAATTCTATATAAATTTCTATTAAATTCCGAATTGTATATACCTTACCTGCTTTGTTTGGTAAATACTCACAAAGAACCAAATTTTCCTCGTAACATTTTATTGCATTTTTATAATCTTTTAATGCTTGATAAATTTTCCCGTAATTATATTTTACATAACATAAATTTAATGAATCATTTTCCACCTTTGATTCATTTTCTACTTGTTTCAAAGTTTCAAATGCTTGTTCATACTGTTTATCTTTGTTATATTGCATCGCAAGAAGTATTAACGCATAAATTTTATGTTGCTCTATATCAAACTTTTTATACAATTCATATGCTTTTTTTGCATATATGCGACTAACACTTTGATCTTTATTAAGATTCTGACTTACTATACTTATATTGTAATACGTATCAGCGTGCAACTCGGTCTCTTCGGATTCCAACATATTTTCTATCTTTTTGTAAACTCCATATGCTGTAAAATATTCACCTTTATTAGAAAAATAAAGACCTCGAGCTCTTAAGTAATAAATATAATCCTCAGTATATTGCATTTCCACCCGACTTGGAATCATTTCCAAAGCTTGATCTACAAACGACTTCACATATAACAAGTTTTTTTGGCGGGCATGATAGTATATAAGT
>NZ_JBFUIN010000973.1:0-1007 GCF_056401855.1 Bacillus sp. P4_D3 | reverse complement strand
GGTGAAAAGATGGGACAAGAAAAGCAAGGTGTTGATAAAGCAGTTACAAAAGAAACAACGAAAGAAACTACAAATAAAGAGACAACAAAAGAAAATACAAGCAAGGAAACTACAAATAAAGAAACAGACAAAAAAGAGAATGACAAAAAAGAAACAAGTAAAAAAGAGGCTAGCGTAACAGTTCAATCAAGCGATGAGAATTTTACAGCGCTACGTATGCAAATGGAAGATCAGCGTAGTGTAGAGAAAGAAAAGTTACAAAATGTAATGAAGTCATCAAAATCTTCAGCAGAAGAAAAGAGTAAAGCGAAAGATAATCTTGATGCCATCACTACGATGGAAACGAAGCAACAATTACTTGAGACAGTGATTAAATCTCAAGGCGGATATAAGGATGCTCTTGTAAGAGCTGATGGAACGGACATTAAAGTAACAGTTAAATCGGCAAAGCATTCACAAAAAGAAGCGAATAAAATTATTCAGCTTGTAAGAAGTGAAGGTGGTCCAAAAGATGTAGGTGTGAAATTTGATCCATCAGTAAAATAAATTGAAATTATAATAGGTGTTGCTGCTTCAAATTAGATAAAAGAATAATAGAAAAAAGCTATCGTTTTCGATAGCTTTTTTCTATTTCATCTTTGCAGTTGTATTTAGTATTTTCAATTGGAAACGGGGAAATACGCTGTGAGTAAAAGATTAATGGTTCGTGATGATGGTGATTAGTTTTTCCAGATTTGACGTGAATGAAGAGGACCAATGTCCAAATCACTACGGCAGGCAAGAACAGGATGAGCCATATCATATGTCCGCACCTCACTACAATAAATTTTCTACACTTTGAACATACTATTCTTTTATGAAGGAAGAATGAACGGCACGTAAACAAAAAAATAATATTTGGTAAAAATATGTTTTTTTACCGTAGATAAAATGAAGAATGTTAAGGGAATTACGTTTTTATACTGTACAGTTTTGAAAAAGTAAAGAATGTTTTTTAGGAAGTGGTC
>NZ_JBFUIN010000972.1:0-1013 GCF_056401855.1 Bacillus sp. P4_D3 | reverse complement strand
ACATTTTGTATTTGCTGTGATGACCAGAACAACCCTTGCGATGAATGTAACCATGAAGACAATGATTATGATTGTTAGTTTATGTATTTACTTATCTATCATTTCTCATTTCTTAATAAAATAGCATTTTTGTTTATAAATTTTACACATTTAAACTAGACAAGCATATGTTATTATATGGAGATCCCCTCCACTCATAAGATTCTTACCTTTCTAAGAGTACGTTTATAGGCGTGCTCTTTTGATTTTTTATTCAATAACGATTTTTACATCCACACGCTTCTTACTAAGCTTCATTGCTAAATAAAGCTGGATATATTTTTTCTATTTTTGAATGTATAATCCAAAACTTATTACTAGAAACCGTACAAATACTAATAGCTCTTCAAAAATAGAAGCACATGCTTCTATGGCAAAAGACAATTCGAGTTGACGAATTTGATTTTTCTCATCATCAAAATCGGAAGCTACAACTTTTTATTAAATACAGCTTCAGCCTTATGACCTTGCAGTATATATTGACAATACTTTAGCTAGTCATAGAAAATCTTATGGAACAATCGCGATATATATAAATCCAAATACTTCTCAACGGATAGGATTATGGACAGTATATGATCCATCAAGATATTTAATATATTCCTAATTYGGTTGGGTAAGTAATAGACCAATTAATCCATAATAAGAAAAAGAGGCTGCGAAATAATTACAGCCTCTTTTCTTTAATCGCATTTTTCTATTTGGTCGCCTTCTTCACCTGCATTTTCTGCCGAACTATCCGTTCCGCCTCCCACTGCATGTTGCTGTTTGGTATTAGAACTTTCGATGGCAGCGTTGGTTCCCGCTGCACTGTCTTCTCCGCCACCACTTGCCACTTGAGTAGCACCAGCCTGTTCCTTACGGGTTTTATTAATTTGATTATTGATGATAAGTATAAATTCTGCCTCTTCATCCGAAGTCTCTTTTTTCATTTTATGCGGCTCAATCTGGTCCCCACTAATTCCCTTATTTAT
>NZ_JBFUIN010000971.1:0-1014 GCF_056401855.1 Bacillus sp. P4_D3 | reverse complement strand
AGATTAGAAACTGTTAGACGACGTAACGATGGAAGTCTTCTTGATGTCAGTCTGACAGTTTCTCCTATACTAGACGTAAGAGGAAATGTGATAGCTTTATCTGCAATATGTAGAGACATCTCTGAAAGAAAACAAGCAGAAAGAGAACGACATCGATTACACCAACAATTAAAAGATAGTGAAATGAAGTACCGTGCACTAATCGAACAAGCAACTGATGCAGTATATGTAGTAGAGCTGAATGAAAATCATGTTCCAAGTCGATTCATTGAGGTAAACCCTGTTGGTTGTAAAAGATTTGGATATAGTAGAGAAGAGCTGCTATCGTTACCATTTCCAAATGTAGTACCACAAGATTCTAAAATGATTGTAAGGTTGTTAGAAAAAATTAGAGAGGGACAAACTTCCTTCACTTTGCAAGATGAATATGCTTTTCCAACAGGAAAAATAATAACAACTGAGTTTAGTGTCCGTGTTTTTAACTTAAATGGTAAAAAAGTTTTCCTGAGTATTTCTCGTGATATCACTGAACGGCTAAAAACAGAAGAATTACTACGGAAATCTGAAAAACTTGCTGTCGTAGGACAATTAGCGACTGCAATGGCTCATGAAATTAATAATCCATTAACCGCAATGAAAGGGTTTATGCAATTACTAAAATCAACGGAAACTGAKAATAATCAGAGTTATATAAATATAGTATCATCAGAGATTGAGCGTATAGAAAGTATTACTAATGAATTTATGGCGGTAGCCAAACCACAGGTGGTAAAGATACAACCTAATGATATTAGTGTGCTAATGGATCAAGTTTTAATGCTACTGCAACCTCAAGCAATGATGAATAATATAAAAATTAGAATTGATTTTACACCTGGTATTCCATTGATTCCATGCGAAGGAAATCAATTAAAACAAGTATTTGTTAATATTTTAAAAAATGCAATTGAATCCATGCCAACGGGAGGCGAAATTCTGATTCAAATTGATAAACTTGATAATGA
This sequence comes from Bacillus sp. P4_D3, assembly GCF_056401855.1. Lineage (NCBI taxonomy): Bacteria > Bacillati > Bacillota > Bacilli > Caryophanales > Bacillaceae > Bacillus > Bacillus sp. P4_D3. Next base: position 10 of record NZ_JBFUIN010000971.1, on the reverse strand, counting down.
TCAAATAATC
>NZ_JBFUIN010000970.1:0-1014 GCF_056401855.1 Bacillus sp. P4_D3 | reverse complement strand
GCATTTTACGAACCTGCTGCTCGCGCCATATTCGGCTCACAACCAGTTCATATGAGAAAAAATTTATTTACATACTTAAACCTTAGTTTTAATTGCGGTGCGATAATCGGACCAATTGCAGGAAGTTTCTTACTCCTATTAGATCCGATATATGCTTTCTCTTTAACAGGATTTCTTATGCTGTTATTCGCTTTAATCTTTTACTTACTTAAAAACCACTTCCAAGTCTCTACTGAAAACACGTCTATTGCTTTAGGAATACAGGCAATCTTACAAAATAAAACCTTTCTTTTGTTTTCATTTATTATGATTTTCTTCTACATTATGTTTACTCAGCTTACTGTCGCACTTCCACTTCATATGAAAAACATTAGTCATAGTAACCAGCTCGCTACACTAGTTATTACGATAAATGCAATAACAGGTGTCATATTTATGGTATTATTCCGGAAACTCTTTCATAAATACAACACACTTTCTATTATTAAATACGGTGTTTTATTAATGGGTATTTCCTTTTTACTCATTCCTTTATTCCAACATCCATATTGGCTATTTATTTGTGTAATATTATTTACAATTGGCGAAACACTTGTATTACCTAACGCTGATATCGCTATTGCGAATTACAGTAACGAATCGTATACTGCTACTTATTTCGGATTTTATCAATTATCACTCGCATTTGGTTTTATCATTGGTAATTATACCGGTACATGGTTTACATCAAACTTAAACGGAATGTATACACCATGGCTTATTTTCGGCGGAATAGGACTTATTGGTTTTATTTCACTACATATTTTAAATATTAAAAAAGGGAGCTCTAAAGAGGATATATACCTATGTAATGAGACGAAACATCTTTAACACATTACAATTGAGATGGTACCTTTAGACAATGAAAAATAAAAAAATTCGACCATCATATTTGACAGTCGAATCTTTTTATTTTTCATATTCAAGATGATTATGTCTTTTACAACCAAATAAATAGCAAGCCCCTATATAATC
>NZ_JBFUIN010000969.1:0-1015 GCF_056401855.1 Bacillus sp. P4_D3 | reverse complement strand
ATATAAAGGAATTACGTGAAAAAATAGGGCATGATTATGTTATTTTGAATTTTGCAGGTGGTTGTGTATTTAATGAATTTGGTGAAGTGCTTCTGCAAAAAAGAGGAGACTTTAATGCTTGGGGATTTCCGGGCGGTGCAATGGAAATTGGGGAGTCTGCTGCAGAAACTGCGATCCGAGAAATTAAAGAAGAAACAGGATATGATGTGGAAATTGATGAGCTCATTGGTGTGTATACGAAATATTTTCAAACATATCCGAATGGAGATCAGGCACAGGCAATTGTAATATTCTTTAGGTTTTCAATCGTTGGAGGGAACAAAAAAATAGACGGTGATGAAACATTAGATCTGAAGTTTTTCCCGTTAGACAAAATGCCGCCATTGTTTAATAAACAACATGAAGATTGTTTGCAGGATTTATTAGAGAAAAGAGTAGGGGTATTTCGTTAATATATAGAAAAAGAAGCTAATTTCCATTTAGCTTCTTTTTCTATATAATTTAATTCCACCAATCATCAAACATAGATGCTGGGACTTGTCTTTTATGTTCACTCACTTTGTAACGCTTCTCGATCTTTTCAGCAACGTCAGCTGGAACGGATTTACCTTCTAAATAGTCATCTAATTGATCGTAAGTAATACCTAATTCTGTTTCATCAGCTTGACCTGGTTTTTCATCTAATAAATCAGCTGTTGGCATTTTTAAGTAAAGTCGCTCGTCTGCACCTAACTCTTGTAATAAAGCACGTCCTTGGCGCTTCGTTAAACCTGTTAATGGTAATAAATCTGCACCGCCATCTCCGAATTTTGTAAAGAATCCTGTTACAGCTTCAGCCGCGTGATCAGTTCCGATAACAAGTAATCCTTGTTGTCCGCCGATTGCATATTGTGTAACCATGCGAATACGTGCTTTTACGTTTCCTTTATTGAAATCTGTTAATGATTCACCTAATAAGTTTTCATATTGATTTGAGAAGGAATCAACAGTTGAAGCGATATCAAAAGCAACAGAT
>NZ_JBFUIN010000968.1:0-1015 GCF_056401855.1 Bacillus sp. P4_D3 | reverse complement strand
CTCCATACTCTTTACGCAGACCAATGCGCTGGTCGAGACAACACTTTCGGTAATTTCGTATGTTTGTCCCCTTTCGCCGCATTAATTTGGACTTGCGTAAGAAAAATACTATTGGTAAAATCTGCTCCTCTAATATCTGCATCTCGCAAATCTGCTCCGATGAGATCCGCTCCCCTTAAATTTGCATCTCGTAAATTAGCCGCAATAAGATAAGCTCCTCTTAAATTTGCTCCTTGTAAATCCCTCTTTTTAAGGTTAGCTCCCATAAGATCTGCTCCGCGGTGACTGATTCGTTTTTTACGTGCAGCATTCATTTCCTTCCATACTAATTCACTCGTCTCTAGAAGGAGAATGTTCACTTCTGCACGGTGTAATGACACATTTACTTCCATTAACTCATCTGGACTTAAATTAGAAAGACGCTCAGTCTCTTCAATTGCTTCCTTCAGCTCTTTATGAATTGTCTGCGTCGCCTTTAATAGAATAGCCTCATTCAAATACCACAGCATTTCATGAAGCTGATGCATAACCGGAAAAGCATCATACATTTCTCTCGCATGCTCGGCATCTTTCCGCCAATCAATTCCTTTAAACGTAACTTGAGAAATCTTTTGTCCAGCACCGAAACATTCAAATACTGTACAACCTTTATACCCTTTTCCTCTAAGATCTCTATGTATACTACATTTATAATCTGATTGTAAATTTGTACAAKGTTTACCACCATCTTTATTCACCGCAAAATCTACTGATGCTGCAAACGGTAATGCCACACAACATAATCCAAAACATTTTTCACAATCTGCTTTTAAACTATTGTGATTTACATCCTCTTCTACATGAAAATAATCGTTATTATTAGTCAAAATATATACCCCCTGTTGTCTTTTGACTATTTCATAATATTCCAACTGCACTAAATAATCAATTTAAAAACAAATGGACCTATTTCATTTCAAACAACAACATAATCCATTTATTTCTTTTCATTTAAAAAGGACACACACTACAATAT